>CAZADU010000637.1:0-4095 GCA_964483945.1 uncultured bacterium | reverse complement strand
CGCAAGTGGGGCCGGCGGTCTGCGTGAACCGCCGTTCCATGGAGGGAACAGTTGGCCCACAGGGAGATGCGCAAGAGTCGGGTGCTGCTGACTGCGGCCGGTCTTTTATTCGGTCTGACGTGCCTGTGGGTGCGTGTGGCGGTGCTGCAAACCGCGATGCACGCGCACTACTCCGCGCGCGCCAGAGAGAACCAGCAGCATCACCAGAAGCTCCTGCCGCGGCGCGGCGTGCTGTCCGACCGCCGCGGGCGCGTGCTGGCGCACGATCTGGGCGTGAGCCAGGTCGCCGTCTACCCGCCGCAGCTCGCCGACCCGATGGCCGCCGCACGCGTGCTGGCGCCGGTCACGAAGGAGTCACCGGTCAAGCTCGCGAAGCGCCTGCGCTCGCTCAAGAGCTACACGTGGATCGCGCGCGACCTGCCGCCCGAAGTCGGGCAGCGCATTCGCGACGCCCGTATCGAGGGCGTGGTGGTCGAGGACGAGACGCGGCGCTTCTACCGCCTGGGTGACACGGCGGCTGAGATCCTCGGGCGCACCAACCGCGACAATGTCGGCGTGGACGGGATCGAGTACCAGTTCGAGAACCTGCTCGGCGGCCGCACCGGCTGGGTGACCATGGTTCCGACCGGTTCCTCGCGCATGAGCCTGCTGTTGCCCGGCGCCGAGGGACGGCCGGCGCGCGATGGCGCCTCGCTCGAGCTGACGCTGGACGCCGATCTACAGGCGAGTGTCGAGCATCATCTCGCCCGGGCGGTGGACTCGCTCGACGCTTTGCGCGGCTTCGCCATCTTCCTCGACCCGTGGACCGGCGAAGTGCTGGCGGCCGCGTGTGTGCCACACCTGCCGCCCGGCAAGGCGCGTAACTGGACGTTCACCGACCAGTACGAGCCCGGCTCGACTTTCAAGATCGTGGTGAGCGGTGCGGTGCTCGAGGAGCACCTGGTTCGTCCGGACGAGCGCATCGAGGCGGCGGCCAGCGGCCAGGCCGAGCTGGTGCCCGGCTGCGTGATCCACGACACGCACGAAGGCGCGAGCTTCACGTTCCACGCCGCCATGCAGTACTCGAGCAACATCGTCATGGGCCGCTTGGCACTCAAGCTCGGCGCCGACCGGCTGCATCGCTATGCCGCGGCACTCGGCTTTGGCAGCATGACCGGCGTGGAGTTCCCGGGCGAGACGGCCGGACGGCTGCGCCCGGTGAGCGCCTGGCAGGCGCGCTCGGCCCCGACCATCGCCATCGGCCACGAGGTCACCGTGACCCCGCTGCAGCTCGCACTCGCGTACGCCGCGATCGCCAACGGCGGCGTGCTCATGGAGCCCATGCTGGTGCGCTCGATCCGCGACGCCGACGGCCGCGAGATCCGCAAGGCCGAGCCGCAGCCGTCGCACCGCGTATTCAGCGACGCCACCTCGGCGACACTGCTCGAAATGCTGTGCGCCGTGGTGGACAGCGGCACGGCGACCTCGGCGCGACTGGAGGGCCTGCGCGTGGCGGGCAAGACCGGCACGGCACAGAAGTACGACGCCTCGGTCGGTACGTACGGTCGCGGCATGTTCGTGGCCTCGTTCGCGGGCATCGCGCCGGCCGACCGGCCGCGCCTCGTGGGCGTGGTGGTCATCGACGAGCCCAAGGGCGGGCGCTACTACGGGGGCCAGATCGCCGCACCGGTGTTCCGCGAGGTGATGCTGGACCTGCGCCGCATGGCATGGCCGGGCTTCGACGACCTGAACCGGTCGGTCGCGATGCGGCCGCCGAGCGTGCCCGCGGTGACCGCGCCCGATCTGCGCCTGCTGCCGCCCAAGCAGGCCGAGCGCCGACTCGCGGACTACGGTCTGCACGTGCGCTTCGAGGGCTCCGGGCCGCGCGTGCTCTCGCAGGTGCCGCCCGCGGGCCAGCCGGTGGAGCGCGGTGCGGTGGTGCTGGCGTACCTATCGGCGCCGCAGGACTCCATGGGGCGCGCGCTGCCCGACCTCATCGGCCTCACCGTGCGCGACGCCATCCGGCGACTGTCGCAGCGCGCCGTCCAGGTGCGCATCTCGGGCAGCGGGTTCGTCACACGGCAGGAGCCACCCGCCGGCACACCGCTGCCGCTGTCGGGGCCGTGCCGCCTGTGGTGCTCTCCGGGAGAGTCCGACGTCATCGGCCATGACTCGTCGCATCTGCCCTCGCTGCCCCCGACCGGCTCGCCGGTGGCGGTCCGGTTGCGGCGACCGTGATGCTCGCCGAGCTCCTCGCCGGCGTTGACGCGATCGCCGTGCGCGGTGCGACGGACTCCGACATCCAGCGGCTCGTCCTCGACTCCCGCCGCGTGCGGCCGGGGGACGCGTTCTTCGCGCTGCCGGGTGTGCGCACCGACGGCGCGCGCTTCGCCGCAGACGCCGTCGCGGCGGGAGCGTCCGTGGTGTTCGGCGCGCCGGGGCTCGCCGTTCCCGTGGGAACGTTCGTCGAGGTCACCGAGCCGCGGCTGGCGCTGGCGCAGGCCGCGGTGCGGCTGCACGGCCACCCCTCGCGTGCGATGCTCGTGGTGGCGGTGACGGGTACGAACGGCAAGACGACCACGACCTGGCTGCTGGAATCGATCGCCGCCGAGGCGGGATGGAGACCGGGAGTGGTGGGCACCACCGGCGTTCGCGTGGCGGGCGGTGACCGTCCCTCGTCGTTCACGACGCCTGAGGCCCCCGAGTTGCAGGCGTTGTTCGCCGAGATGCGCGAGGCGGGGGTGCAGTGCGTCGCGTTCGAGGCCAGCAGTCACGCGCTGGTGCAGCGGCGCGCCTGGGGCACGTCGTGCGACGCGTGCGTGTTCACGAACCTGACGCAGGATCACCTCGACTATCATGGCACGATGCAGGCGTATCTCGACGCCAAGCTCATGCTGTTCGATGGACGCAACGGCGGCCGGGACAAGCCGTGTGCTGCGGTGATCGACGCCGACGACCCGCACGCGGATACGGTGGCCGCCGCCGCGGAGCGAGGTGGCATGCGTGTGCTGCGCTTCGGTTCGGCGGAGGCGGTGGCGGGCCGCGACGGCGCCAGCCTGGAGTCGGTCACCACCCGGCCCAGTGGCCTCGATGTGCGCCTGCGGCGCCATGCGCTCGCGGGCCCGGGAGACAGCGTGCTGGCACTGCCGCTGCTCGGTCGGTTCAACGCTTGGAATGCGGCCGCGGCCTACACCGCGGCGTGCGCGCTCGGCGTGCCTCCGGAGACCGCAGCAAGAGGTCTCGAGCACACGCGTGGAGTGCCGGGGCGGCTCGAGCGCATCGAGGCCGGGCAGCGCTTCGGCGTGGTCGTGGACTACGCGCACACGCCGGACGCACTGGTTCGCGCGCTGGCTGCATGCCGCGAACACGCCGAGGCTCGCGTGCTCGCGGTGTTCGGCTGCGGCGGGGATCGCGACCGCGGCAAGCGACCGCTCATGGGCGCGGCCGCAGCACAAGGCGCCGACCGCGCGTGGGTGACGAACGACAACCCGCGCAGCGAGGAGCCCGCGACCATCGCCGCCGAGATCACCGCCGGGGCCCCCGCGGGCTCGCTCACCATCGTGCTCGACCGGCGCGCGGCCATCGCCGCGGCGTTCGCCGAGGCCCGTCCGGGAGATCTCGTACTGATCGCCGGCAAGGGACATGAGACCACACAGACCATGGCCACGCAGGTGCTGCCGTTTGACGACCGCGCCGTGGCTCGCGAACTGCTCGCCGGCCGTACGGCCACGGGGGCCGTGTGAGCGCCGTGCCGCTCGTCACCCTGGTGCAGCTCGCGCAATGGGCGGGTGGCGATCTGGTCGTGCACGAGGTGCCCGCCGACGCCATCGCGCGCGAGGCGTTCCTGAAGACCGGCATCACGGGCGCGGCGATCGACACGCGCGAGATCGCCCCCGGCATGCTGTTCGTGCCGCTGCCGGGTAGTCGCACCGACGGGCACGCGTTCCTCGACGAGGCGTTCGCACGCGGCGCCGGCGCCGCGCTGTGTGCACGCGCGGTGCATCCGCGCATCGAGAACCTGCCGCTCGGACCGCTCGTGCTGGTGGACGACGTCACGGCGGCGTTCCAGAGGCTCGCGAGCAAGTTGCGCGAGCTGTGGCCCGGCTGGCTCGTGGC
>CAZADU010000636.1:0-2746 GCA_964483945.1 uncultured bacterium | reverse complement strand
CCGAGGCGCGCCGTCACGTTCCAGTCGATGTCGCGCACCTCGTCGCCTGGCACGTAGGGGCGCACCTCCTCGAACTCGACGCCACGCCCCTTGAACACGCTCTCGGTGCCACCCGAGAACAGGTCCTCGACCAGGCGCCGGCTGCGGATCTCGAGCCGTCGCACTTTCTTGAGCAGATCCTGCGTCGCCATCAGTCCGGCTTTCTCATGCGCTGCGCCGCGGGCGCGACGCCGGCGTGAACGTGCGACGCGCCGGGGAGCCATGGGGCTCCGCGACGCGGTAGGGATCGGCTCGGGCGATCTCGCGAGAGCGGCTCATGTGTCGCCACGCCTACGGGACGCGGACCTGCTCCAGGATGCGGCGCGCCACTTCTTCGCCGTCCACGCCCTCCGCCTCGGCCTCGTAGGAGACCTGGATGCGGTGGCGCAGCACGTCCAGTGCGACCGCCTTGACGTCGTCGGGCAGCACGTAGGGTCGGCCGCGCAGCACGGCGACTCCCTGAGCGCCGCGCACCAGGAAGAGCGTGGCGCGCGGGCTGGCCCCGTTCTGCACCAGGTGCTCGAGCGGCAGGCCGAAATCCTTGGGACGGCGCGTCGCCGAGACCAGATCGAGGACGTACTCCTGGATCTTGTCGTCCACATAGACGCCGGACAGTGCCTCGCGCGCTTCGACGACCTGCTGGTGCGTCGCCTGCGACTTGAGCTCGGGCATGCTGGCGAGCCCGGCGCGGCGCAGGATCTCCTTCTCGTCCGCGCGCTCCGGGTAGCTGACCTTCACCTTGAGCATGAAGCGGTCGCTCTGCGCCTCGGGCAGCGCGTAGGTGCCCTCTTGCTCGATCGGGTTCTGCGTGGCGAGCACGAGGAACGGCTCCTCGAGCGGATGCGTCGCGTCGCCCAGCGTGATCTGGCGCTCCTGCATGGCTTCGAGCAGCGCGGACTGCACCTTCGCCGGGGCACGGTTCACTTCGTCGGCTAGCACGATGTTCGCAAACAGGGGTCCGCGTTTTGCGAAGAACGTGCCTTCCTTCGGATTGTAGATGAGCGTGCCGGTGAGGTCGGCGGGCAGCAGGTCGGGCGTGAACTGGATGCGCCGGTACTTGAGCGAGAGCGCCTTGGCCAGGCTCGAGACGGCGAGCGTCTTGGCGAGGCCCGGTACGCCCTCGAGCAGCACGTGACCGCCGGTCAGGAGCCCGATGAGCAGGCGGTCGACCATCGCCTTCTGGCCGACCACGGCGCGCGCGACTTCCTCGCGCACGCGGGACAACGTTTCGCCGGCCTGTTCGATGCGCCGGGCGGCTGCGGGATCGACGCTCATGCCTTCCTTCCTGGAAGGGGGTGGGACTGCCCTGTCCTGACCACGAACGGGGCGGAGTCTCGCGGCGGAACCGCCAGCCGTCAAGCCGCTTGCGCGGCCGGGGCGAGCCCGGAGCCATGCACCGGGCGAGCACCCAGCTCGATCCAATCCGCCAGTGCCACCCGGGCATCGGCCAGTTCGTACGGGGACTCCAGCCGCTCGAGCTGATCGAGCCGGTTGAGCCGCCGGACGATCTCGATCATGGCCACGGATTCCGCCGCGGCCGACGCCACCGCACGCCCGCGGGCCATGAGCTGGTGCACGCGCACACGCGCCAGGGGCTCCACGGCGAGTTCGTCGCGGTAACGCAATGCCGCGAGCTCGAACCAGTGTACGGCCTGGGCCGGATCCCCGGCCGCGAACACGGCCAGCCCGCGCTGGTGGAACCAGGCGCCGGGACCCAGACGAGAATGCAGCCGCAAGGCGGCCTGGTAGACGAGAGGCGCGAGCATGGTGCGGTCCAGGGCTGGAGGTCGGGTCAGGGATGCAGCGGTCCCCGGCTGCTGTGCATGCATGGTGCCACGAACCGACCCTGTTCGATCCCTTGCGAAATAGCCCTCCGGGCAATATCGGAGCGCTCGGGCGTTGCGGAACACCCGCCGCCGAGGGTCAGCCTGCACGCACCTCGGGCCGCGGCCCCTCCTGCCAGGTGAACAGAGGGAACGCGTTCGCCAGCTCGGCCACCTCGCGCACCGCCTCGCGCTCGAAGGCGGCGTCTGCTGGGCGCTCGAGCACGCCGGCGATGAGACGGCCAATCCGGCGCATCTCGGCCTCGCCCATCCCGCGCGTGGTGACCGCCGGCGTGCCGATGCGCACGCCACTCGTCACCCACGGCTTCTGAGGATCGCCCGGAACCGCGTTCTTGTTGACCGTGATACCGACCCGGGCAAGCGCCTCCTCGGCCTGCTTGCCCGTGAGCCCGCCGCCGCCGCCGGCGGTGCCGTGGCGAAGATCGAGCAACAGCAGGTGGTTGTCGGTCCCGCCCGACACCAGGCCAATGCCGTGCCCGATGAGCGTGTCGGCGAGCACTCGCGCGTTGGCCACGACCCGCTGAGCGTAGTCGCGGAAGCCGTCGGTCAGCGCTTCGCCGAAGCACACCGCCTTGGCGGCGATGACGTGCATGAGCGGCCCCCCCTGCAGCATCGGGAACACCGCCTTATCGAGCTTCTCGGCGTGCGCCTTGCGACAGAGGACGAACCCGCCGCGCGGGCCACGCAGGGTCTTGTGCGTCGTGCTCGTCACGAGATCCGCATGCGGCACCGGGCTCGGATGGAGCCCGGTCGCGACCAGGCCGGCGATGTGCGCCATGTCCACCACCAGGAACGCGCCGACCTCCCTGGCGATCCGGGCGAAGCGTTCGAAATCGATCACGCGCGGGTAGGCGCTGGCGCCG
>CAZADU010000635.1:0-3178 GCA_964483945.1 uncultured bacterium | reverse complement strand
GAGGCGCTGCTCGCCGATCTCGAGCGCGTGGCCGACGCCTTCGCTCCAGGTGCAGCGGTCGTGGTCGGTCACTCGCTCGGGGGCGCGCTCGCCCAGCGCTGGGCGCTCGCGCGGCCGGAGCGTGTCGCCGCGCTGGTGCTGAGCAGCAGCTTCCCGCGCGTGGGCAGCACCCACGCCGGCCGGCCGATGCGGCGAGCCGTGAGCAGAACGGGGACGTCGCCGGCGCCGGGCGTGTGCAGCACCGCCTCGCGCTCGAGGTTCGCCACGGTGGCCACGTCGCGCGCGAGGTCCTCGCCCGCCACAACGGTGCGCAGCAGCTCCGACGCTTCGGATCCGCGCGCGCGCGCCGCGGTGACGCCGAGCAGCTTGAGCGCGGCGGGATTGGCGGACTCGACGCGGCGCCGAGGGTCGATCAGCAGCACGCCGGATTCCGCGCCGTGCATCAGCGCTTGAAACGTGGCATCGAGCGGGAACGCGGCGGGACGCCGCGTCGTGCGAGCGGGCATGGCCTTCCCCTGGCCTGGAGCATCCTCGTGGCGCGCCGCGAGTCCCTGGCGCGCATCGAGCGCAGCATAGCGAACGCCCCCGCTCGCCGGTAGCGAAAGGCCGCTGGACCCGGAGGTCCAGCGGCCCTGTCACCTAGCCGGTGAGGCTCGTTCGGGCGCTCAGCGGAGGCGGAACTCCTGCAGCACCGCCTCGACGAGGCTGTCCCGCACGTCGGCCCGGTCATACCATCCCGTCGCGATGCGGCGCCGAGCCTCGGCGACTCGCGTGAGACGCACGACACCCTGAAGCGGAAGCGGAATCACCTTCGCGGCACGGGCCTTGGCCGGCGTGCGCCTGCGGCGTGGCTTCATGGACCCTCTCGGGCCGGAGCGCGCGGGAACCGCGCGTCGCGGCACTTGCCGTCATCCCTTGCCGGGATCTGGGCCGGGCGCGGGCGGACGCTGCGCCGCCGCTTTCCGGTTCTCTTCCTGGATGCGAGCGTAGATCTCCTCGCGGTGCACCTTCACTTCGGGCGGTGCTTCGATACCGAGCTTCACCTGACCCGAGCGCACCTCGAGGACGGTGATCTTCACGGCATCACCGATCCGGATGTTCTCTCCTAACTTCCTTGTTAGGACCAGCATGGTTGGATGAGCCTCCGCTCCTCGGCCCCGGCACGCCGGAATGGCGAGTCGGGTGCGACCCCACGCCCCCGCCCGCTCGGCGGACACGTGGAGGCACGGATTGGTCTTCGTATCGGCAAGGCCTGCAAGCGACTTGACCGAGAATAGCTTCGCCCGCCCATCCCGTCCACGCTAGTGTGCAGCTCGCACTCGACCGCGCCCCGAAGTACCATTCTCCCTCGGGGGTACCGACTTGGATCGCACCACACCGGGATTCCAGCTGCGCTGGCTGATGCTGCCGGTCGCACTCGTTCTGCTGGCGTCCAACCTGAGCCTGCGTGATCGCGCCTACACCGGCGTGTCGTTGCGGCC
This sequence comes from uncultured bacterium, assembly GCA_964483945.1. Taxonomy (GTDB): domain Bacteria; phylum Eisenbacteria; class RBG-16-71-46; order RBG-16-71-46; family RBG-16-71-46; genus JAIOPA01. Next base: position 1,697 of record CAZADU010000635.1, on the reverse strand, counting down.
CGACGGCCGCGTCGGCGCCGTGGACGGCGGCAGCCCCGCTCAGGCGGCCGGGCTCGCGCCGGGTGACCTCGTGCGCTCGCCCGAGTCGGGCCCCGCTGGAGACGCGTTCGCGCCGGGACCGCTCGCTGCCGCCGAGCCGGGCATGCCGCTGGTCGTGCTGCGCGAGCGAGCTGGCGTCGAGACACCGGTGTGGCTCGTGCCGCAGCTCCTGCCCGATGCCGAGCGCCGATTCCTTGCGGTGATGTTCGCAGTCGCCGCCGCTTTCCTGCTGCTCGGCGGCTGGGTGTGGATGGAGCGTCGCGACCCGCTCACGCGCACGTTCTACCTGCTCGGACTCGCATTCGCGGTGCTGCTCGCCCCCCCGCCGCGTCTCTATGGCGGGCCGGCCGCGTTCGCCTACGAGACCCTCACCGTGCTCGCTCAGTTGTTCGCAGGTCCGCTTTTCTCGCACTTCTTCGCGCTATTCCCCGAATCGGGCCGGCCGCGCGCCCGCGCGTGGGTGCTGGCTGGGTATGCCGCGGCCACGGTGCTGCTCGCATGCTACGTGGGTGCTCAGGCCGCCTCGGCGTGGGGGGCGAGCGGGCTCGGCGCGCTGCTGGTGCTGCTGCAAGTCGGCCCCGCCGTCCTGTTCGTCGCGGGGCTGCTCGGCGGGCTGGTGCTGTTCGCGTTCGCGTTCGCGCGCGCCGACAGCACCGACGCCCGTCGCCGGCTGCGCGTGGCGTTCGTGGGCACGTTGTTGGGCGCGCTGCCGTTCGCTGTGCTCGTGGGATTCAAGAACGTCGCCCCGGGGGCATACGCGCTGCCGGGCGAGCGTTGGGCGGTGCCGTTCCTGGTGTTGGTGCCGCTGTCTTTCGCATGGGCCATGGCAGTGCACCGTGTGTTCGACTTCCGTGTCGCGCTGCGCGCTTTCACCCGCGCGGCGGGAGCACTGCTCGGCGCCGGCGCGCTGTACGTGGCCGGCGAATGGGTCACCGCCGCGTGGTGGCCCGCGGCCAGTGCGGGCGTGACCGGCGGCGTGCTCGCCATGGGCGCGTTGCTCGCCTCGCTCGCGGGGCCGGCGCGCGGCTGGCTCGCGGCAGCCGGGCAGCGGCTGGTGCCCATCGCCGAGGAAGCGTCATTGGCCGAGTGGTCCCCGGACGGCAGCGACGAGCGCCGCCTGCTCCAGAGCGCCTGCGAAGCCGTCGTGCGCGCGCTGCGTGTCGAGGGCTGCAGCGCACTGCGACTGGATGCCCGCGGCGCGCTGGCCGCGGGTGCGGGCCTGCCGGTCGCGCCGGCGCTGTCCCCCACCGTCGCCGAAGCGCTGCGCCACGCCAGCGGGCCGCATGCGCCGGCCGAGCTCAAGCTCCTGCATGAGGACCACGACGCGCTCGAGCACGCGGGCGTGCGCTGGCTGCTGCCGGTGCACGGCGGCATCGCGCTTGCGATCGGGCGTCGGTTCGCGGGTGCGTGGCTGTCGCGCGCGGACGCACGTTCGCTCACACGACTGGCCCGCTCGCTCGCCGTGAGTCTCGAGAACCTCGAACTCAAGCGCGAGGCGCGCGGGCACGGCGCGTTCGCGCGCGAGATGCGCGAAGCGCATGCCGTGCAGACGCGGCGCCTGCCGCGGCGCACGCCCGTGTTCCCCACGCTCGACTGCGCCGCCTCGACGCTCGCCACCGAGGCCGTGGGCGGCGACTACTACGACTTCGTCGAGACCG
>CAZADU010000634.1:0-2236 GCA_964483945.1 uncultured bacterium | reverse complement strand
ATCGTCGACAACCGCCCGGGCGCCGCCACCAATATCGGCGTGGAACTTGCCGCAAAGGCGACGCCCGACGGGCATACCCTGCTCTACGTCGTCAACGCCTTCACAATCAATCCGCATCTGTACCGGTTGAGTTTCGACCCGTTCAAGGACTTCGCTCCGGTCATACAGCTCGCCAGCGCCCATTTCGTGCTGCTGGCCGGCCCTTCGCTCCCGGCGAAGACATTGCCGGAGGCGCTGGCAAGGGCAAAAGCCAAACCCGGCAGCGTCAGCTGCGCCCATAGCGGCGGGACCTATCACATCGCCTGCGCCTGGCTCAGGTTACGCGGCGGGGCGGACATACTGATGGTCCCCTACAAGGGCAGCCCGCAGGCGGCGAACGACGTCGTCGGCGGGCGCGTGGACCTGGCGTTCGAGCTGGTGCACCTCGCGGTGCCCCACGTGAGAGCCGGCCGACTCACGGCCCTCGCGACCACCAACCCGCGGCGGGGCAGCGGCCCGTTCGGGGACCTGCCGGTCATGGCGGAGACGTTCCCCGGATTCGAGATGGCGAACCTGCAGGGCATCGTGGTGCCGGCCGACACGCCGCGCGCGATCGTCGCGCGCCTCAATCGCGAGTTCGCGGCCGTGCTGGAAACGGAAGACCTGAGAAAAAGCGTCACGAACAACGGGGTCGAAGTCATCCACGCTACGCCCGAGGCGTTCGCGAAGGCCCTTCAGAACAACCACGAGCGTTTCGGAAAAATCATCCGCGAGGCGGGTATCCGCGCCGAATAGAGAGTATGGGGTCATAGAGAGTATGGGGTCAGAGTGAGGTAGCCCGGGTTTTGTGGACACCGAATTGGGAGACTATCATCCCGATGGAGGTGTCGCATGAAGCGGAAGGTTTTCACCAAGGAATTCAAACTCGAAGCGGTGCGTCTGGTGGAGAATTCCGGACGACAGGCTGCTGAGATCGCACGTGAGTTGGGCATTCCACGCAACCGCCTGTACAAGTGGCAACTCGAACTGCGTAACAAGGCCGAGCGGGCCTTTCCCGGCCGCGGGCCGCACCCGCAATTCGCAGACGAACTGACTCGGTTGCGCCGGGAGAATGTGCAGCTTAAGGAGGAGCGCGACATTTTAAAAAAAGCGATGGCCTTCTTCGCCAAAGAGTCGAGTTGAGGTTCGTGTTCGTGGACCAGCATCAGCAGGAGTTCTCGGTGAGCACGATGTGCAGGCTGCTCAAGGTCTCGCGCAGCGGGTTCTACGCCTGGCGGTGTCGTCCTGAGAGCCGGCGCGCGCGCGCGGATCGTTCGTTGCTTGCCCGCATCGAGGCGATCCACCGCCAATACCGTGAAGCCTATGGCACGGTGAAGACGTGGAAAGAGCTGCGCGCCCAAGGCGTGCCGTGCGGTCGTAACCGGGTAGAGCGCATCAGGAAGCAGGCGGGCATCGAGACCAAGCGTAAACGCCGCTTCCGCGTGACCACCCAGTCCCGGCACAGCTCTCCGATCGCCGCCAACGTGCTGGCTCGCCACTTCGCCGTGGATCGACCCGACCGCGTGTGGGTAGGCGATATCACCTTCATCCCCACCCAGGCCGGTTGGCTCTACCTGGCGGTGCTCCTGGATCTCTACGCCCGGCGAGTCGTCGGCTGGGCCATGAGCCACCACATCGACAGCAACCTGGTCACCGAGGCACTGCGCATGGCGCTCTCGCGAAGAAGGCCTAAACCCGGGCTCGTTCATCACACCGATCAGGGCCGGCAATACGCCGCCGGGTCGTATCGGCAATGGCTCGGCGAGCACGGCATCGAAGCGAGCATGTCGCGCAAGGGTGACTGTTTCGATAACGCCTGCGCCGAGAGCTTCATCAGCACGCTCAAGAACGAGCTCGTCCACCATGTCCAGTTCAGAACCCGTGAGGAGGCCCGCACGGCGATCTTCGAATACATAGAAGTGTTCTACAATCGACAACGGCTGCATCAGACGCTCGGCTACCTGTCTCCCGCCGAGTTCGAACGACGCGCCGGGGATTCTTAAAAAACTGTCCACGAAAACCGGGCCAGCTCAGAGTATGACTCTGACCCCATACGGGGCTAGACGCGCTGCATGTCGCGGGCGCGCGCCTCGACCAGGCAGTGATCCACCCATTCCGCGGTCAGCTTCTCCTGCACGGAATTCTGCCTGAGCCGCGCGTCGAGCGCCGCCCAGTCCACGAGGTCGAGCGGCTGGTCCTGGTTGAAGCAGGAAAAGAC
>CAZADU010000633.1:0-2481 GCA_964483945.1 uncultured bacterium | reverse complement strand
GGGTCCGCACTCATGACTTGGTATGGCATGTCCCGGGGCACGTTGCACGGCGCCCTGCTCCCCCACGCACTGGGCGACGATCCGCCCGAGAAGTCCCCGGTCGCCGGCGCGTTCGCGCTGAGCATCGCCGAGGCGATCGCTGGATTCCAATGGGCCTCGACCACACAGATGTCCGAGGGCAGTGCGGCCACGATCACGAGCGGCGCTGACTTCGGTGCGCTCTACGGGCTCGGATTCTCACACCTGTTCGATGCGGATGGGTCCGGCTACGCCGCCGGCACGCTGATCGGTTCCGGCCTCGGATTGGCCAGCGGTGCAGTCTACGCACCGTCTCGCGATCACACCTACGGAGACGCGAGTGTCATGCGCACGGCGGGATGGGTCGGCAGCTTCGTGGGATTGGCGCTCGTGGAGGTGGCCGGAACGGAGGGCTACGACAAGTCGAGCACGGTCGGGGCCCTGGCGGGAGGCACGGCAGGACTCTTCCTGGGAGACGGCCTCGTGCGCAGGACGGACTTCACGTTCGGGCAGGGCGTCGTCGTGGACCTGTGCACGATCGGCGGCGGCCTGCTCGGACTCGGCATCGGCACGTTCGCTTCGGGCGATTCGGACATCCAACGACGGTTGTATTACGGCGCGACTGCGCTGGGCGCGGTGGGCGGCTATGCGATCGGCTACTCCATGGGCGCCAAGCCGGCACGACGGGCTGCGGCGGATCGTTCGGCCTGGCGATTGGACGTCCTGCCCCTGCCGCCGCTCACACGCGGCGGGAAGCCGGGCGCGACACTCATGCTCAGCACCGTGTTTCGCTGACCTCAGCGCGACCGCATCGTCAGGTCCGCGCTGTACCAGATGGCCTCGGCGTCGAGGCGCAGCGTCTTCGTCTGCGTCTCGACCATGATCACCTTCCCGCCCACGCGCACGGAGTCGCGCACGCCGGCGGGAATCACGAACGCGGGAATGTTGTTCATCGGGATCTTCACGTTGAAGCCCTTCTCCTCGAGCATCCCGCCCAGCAGCGCCGGAACATCCACCATGTCGAGCACCCAGCCGCACACGCCGTGCTTCTCCGCGAGGATCGCGTTCACGGCGTCCCACGACTCCTGTGACGGTCTCACCTTCAAGTTGATGTTCGTCTCGGGGAAATCCGGCGTGCACACGATCTGGTTGCCTCGCGCTTGCAGGTCCATTCCGCCCGTGAACGTGTAGGTCGCCGGGATGACCATCCCGGTCACCCTCTGGGTCACGTCCAGGTCGCCGCACGTGAGGTCGGCCACGTTCTTGCCGTCCCACACGAAGTGCAGCGTCGCGTCCCCCCGCCCCTCCCGCACGGCGACCGGCAGCGTCATGGACACGCGGTCGCCGCCGAACCGGAGTTCGGGCTGCCCGGGCCCCAGCCGTCCGCGGACTTCGTGGATGTCGATGTCGAGCACGAACTCCCCGATCGGGATTACCTTCTTCACCGACTTGGCGATGTGCGCCTTGAGCCCGCGCAGGCTGAGCGTGACGTTGTCCACCACATCGTCGAACACCCGCTCGATGACACTGCGCAGGAACACCGTCGGCACCACCAGTACCACGTCGCCCTGGGGGATCTTCTGCATGCGTGGGTCGTTGCCCACGAGTTCCATGGTGCGCGTTCGCAGCGAGTCCTGCTCCGCCTCGAGCCGCCGGATCTCCAGGCCCCACCCGCGCATCTCGTCCGCGGAGGGCCGTCGCGAACAGCCCGCCGTTGCCGCGAGCATCGCGAGCAGTGCCGCGCCCCATGCGACACGCCGGGCGCTCATGACCCGCCGCCCGTGCCGGCACTACTGGAGGGCGCGGGCTTCGCGGGCGCACCCGCTTCCTTCTTCTTCTTGGGCTTGAGCTTCACGTCGATCCCCAGCCCCGCGCTGGCGCCCTTCACCTGCCCGACCTCGGCGTGCAGCGTGACCCAGAGCTTGCCGCCCACCGCGAGCACGCGCTCGACCGAGAGCCCGAGCGGCACCACCAGCGAGTCCAGCCGGACAGGCCCGTCCTGGATGGCGGGCAGATGCAGGTCCTGCGCGAGCGCGACCGGGATGTGTAGTTCGGGCAACGCGTCCTGCAGCATGCCGCGCGCGTTCTCGGAGACGAACTTCTTGCCGCCGGGGCCCAACACCTTCTCGAGCATCCCCGCCTCCAGCAGGTCCACATGATCGAGGGCGATGCCCATTTTGAGCAGTCCGGTCGCGGGGTCGATGCGGACGGCCCCCAGGCCTCCCGTCACGCGCAGTGCGGTGCGCCGCTCCGGGCTGGCCGGACGATGGATCTCGCCCTCGAGCGTGATGAGCCCGTACTTGTCCCGCAGTAGCACGGTCGCGTCATTCAGCCGGACCACGAACTTCTTCCCGAGCGAACGCTCGAACGGCAGCTCCATGCGCAACAACTCACCAGCGACCTTCTCGTCGATGCCGATGAGGAAGCGGTCGGCGGGCACCAGGGAACCCTGCTCGGCCTCTG
>CAZADU010000632.1:0-17843 GCA_964483945.1 uncultured bacterium | reverse complement strand
GACATCGGCGTGGATGAACGGCGCGGCCGGATCGCAGTGCCGATGGTGGACCGGAACCAGGTCGAGATCTGGCAGCTGACCGCGACATCATCGGCCGACTCGCTCAGTCGGTGAGTGTCAGCTCCATGCGCACACGGCCGTCCACGATCTGCCCCGGTGCGGGGTCCATCAGGTACATCCGTGTCTCGACGATGCCCTGAGCGACGAGCCGCGTCTTGACCGTCAGCGCACGGGCGTTGGCAAGCGCCAACAGTTCCGCAGCGTCGGCGCTCTGCAGTGAAGTGAGCGTATCCTGGATGGCGGTGCACATCGCCGGCACGTTCACGACCTTGCGGTTCGACCCGGCCTTGTAGAGCGGATCGTTCTGCGGCAACGCTTCAGCCGTCGTGCCATGCGCCTCACGCAGGCTGGCGAGGCCGTCCTTGCCGAAACGCGTGGCATAGAGGTCCTCGAGCAGACGTGGCGAGTAGCCCAGCGTGGTCCCGTACTTCTTGGGGTCAGCGGCCAGCTTCTCGGCCGCGAGTGACGCGAACTTCGCCACGCGGATCGCGGCGCCGTCCACGACGGCGTCCGAGCTGCCGCGGACTTCGAGGTTCAGCTTCGGGCGATCGGTGAGCGCCTTGGCGAGCTTGTCCAGTGACTCCGTCTGCGCCGCGGCCAGCACGCTCGCGCCCGGCTCGAATGACGCGTGGCCGAGCTCCTCGCCACCGCCGCCGCCGCCGAACAGACCACCGAGCAGAGCGAATGGCGCTGTGGCGATCTTCTTGAGCAGGCTCATGATGAAGCTCCAGATGACCTTGCCCAGCCGGAACTCGGGGTCGTCCAGGTCGCCTTCGACTGGAACATCGAGGTCGATGCGCCCCTCCTTGTCCTTGAGGATCGCGATTGCCAGCCCGACCGGCAGCTTGGTCGCCTCCGGGCTCTCGATCTTCTCGCCGAGTTCGAGCTGATCCAGCAAGATCTTGTTCTCCCCGCTGAGCTGGCGGCCCGTCAGCCGATAACCAAGGTCGAGCGACATGCGCCCCTTGTCGATCTCCCGCCCGAGGAAGTGGCCGGCATAGGGGGTGAGCGCCGGCATGCTGAACTCGTTGAACACGACATTGAGGTCCAACACCGTGTCGCGAGCCCACGGGTCCACGCCACCACCCACGTGCACGTTGCCGCTCGGCTGGAGTTTTCCGTCCAGCACGACATCCGCTCGCGACGCAGAGCGCGACGACAGCTGCGACACATGCCCGGACAGCTGCTCGATGCGAGCGGCGAACGGCAGGATGAGCGACAGGTCGGCGAAGTCGGCGGAGCCGTTCACGACTTCGATCCTGCCGATCTTCACTGGGATGGCCGGGGCGGCCGAACTCCGCATCGCCTCGAGCGCCTCGGACGGCTTGGGTGTGGCCACTTGGGCTGCGTCGTCGCCGCCGCGCTTCTTCTTCTTGCTCGGCGGGGGCTGAGCGCTGGCCGCGGTGCTCGAATCGGGCATCGGCAGGCCGAGGATCTCCTGCACGTTGGTCGTGCGGTCGCGGCGGATGACGATCTTCGCGAACGGCTCCGTGAGCTTTACCGCGCCGATCTCCACCTTGGCCGGCGAGGCGTCGATTCCGCTCACCTCGACGGCTTTCCAAGCGAGGAACCGTTCGTTGTCGCGCCGGTCGCGCGTGAGCAACCCGCGAGACTCGACCCGGCCCTGGAACGCCACGTCCGGGACCGGCTTCGCCTCTCGGAATCGAATCGAGCCCTGCACCCCCAGACCGCCGCTCGCCACTTGGACTTTGGCGACCGGGTTCAAGTATGGCTGGAAGATGACCAGGGGTAGATCCTTCAGGTTCACCTCGAGGTCGGCCGCGGGCGGCAGCGCGCCAACCGATCCCGACAGCGCGAGCCGACCCTTTTCGGCGATCGTCAGGTCCGATTGGAGCGTGAAGCGAGCGCCCGGAACATTGCTGATATCGCGCAGCGTCACGTTCACGGGTGAGACCGAGACCTCGAATGGGGGGTCGAGCGTGCGGTCGGAGAACTGGATTCCAAGGTCGCGGACGCTCAGCTCCTGGAGCGTGACACGCCAATCGGCCGGCGGTGCGCTCGAGTCCGCGCGGCTCGACGCTCTCGCTGTGATGGCAGCCGGCGCGACGGACGGCGCGTCCCTCGCAGGGGCACCGCCGCCGACAGCGCCAGCTCCATTCGGAGCCGCGAGCAACGCCTGCCAGTTGAGCGTGGAGTCCGGCTGGAGCCACGCCCGCACCTGCGTACCGGCGAGCAGTACTTGCCCGATACCGGCCGTCTGCTCGGGATAGGCCAACTGTATGCCGGTGATCGCGAGCGAATCGAGGCGCAACAGGTCCTCGGCACCATTCGGCTCGCGCAACGCGAACTGGGTGAGGCGCAGCCACGAGTCGCTCAAACGCGCGACGAGGCTGTCGCCATGCACGTCCACGGCGTACTGCAACCGGCAGCCAAACCGCCCGTCCGATACCTCGAACCCGGTCCGCTGCCGAAGGATCGCCCCAAACGCCTGGAGCCGCGAGCCGGTGATCTCGAACACACCGGCCGAATGGAGTGGTTCGAACGTGAGGTCCCCCGTCCACTGCCACGCGCCCTGCCCCTGGTCCTTCGCCGCAATCCGGTAGTGGCCTTCCTTCTGTGGGATCGTGGTGAAGTTCTCGAGCAGCAGGTCGATGGGGGTGAGCGTGGCCTCCTCGGGCTGGGCCGACATGAGAGTGGTCACGCGCAGCGAGCCTTGGTTCACGGCGAACCGGCCGACCACCAGACGCGGAGTCTCGCCCGACTCGGTTGGGATCAAGTCGTTGAAGTTGGGCTTGCCATCCGGCATGAGCCGGACATGGATGCGCGGCCGATCGAGGCGGAACTCTCGAAAGGTGACCGCCCAACGCACGAGGCTCGAGAGCTGCACGTCCAGGTAGAGCCGGTCGAACGCGACGAAGCTGGTCCCGTCGGGATCCTTGAGCTCGAAGCCCTCGAGCGTGAGCGAGAAGATGAGCGGATTGAAGCGAACCCGATCGAGCTTCGCCTCGCGCTTCATCCCGCCGCGGATCCCCTGGACGATCTGGGTGCGCAGGATGCCCGGCAGGACGAAGAATCCGAACAGCGTGTATACCATGAACAAGGACAGGGGGATCCAGACGCGCTTGCGACGAAGGAGGTGTAGCAACTTGTCCACAGAGCCCCCAGGACTTGTCTCCAACGGTTACTTCGCTCGGTGGACGACCGTCGACGCCGTCGCTCGCTCGATCCAGGCGAGGACTACCGCCGAGGCCACGAATGTCAGGTGGATCACGACCTGCCAGATCACTTCCCGCTCGCTGTGCTTGTCCACGTCGATGAACGTCTTGAGCAGGTGCACGGACGAGATGCCGATCAGCGCCGTCGCGAGCTTGACCTTGAGGATCCCGGCGTTGACGTGCGACAACCATTCAGGTTGGTCGGGGTGGCCTTCGAGGTTCAGGCGCGAGACGAACGTCTCGTAGCCGCCGATGATCACCATGATGAGCAGGTTGGCGATCATCACCACGTCGATGAGTCCCAACACCGTCAGCATGATCGCCGTCTCTTCCGGGCTGTGGATGTTGTGCAGCAGTTCCCACAGCTCGATCATGAAACGGTACACATACACACCCTGAGCGACGATCAATCCCAGGTAGAGAGGCGCCTGCAGCCAGCGGCTGAAGAAGATCAGGCTGCCCAGCGTCTTCTGTCCGGGTGAGCGCATGGGATTCATGCTGCGTTTCTCCCAGAATCCGGGGCGCTTGTCCAACAGCCCGTTGAAGCCGGGACGGGCAGCGGTCCCGCTGGCGTCGCCGCTGTCGGAGAGCTCCCGCCTCGACACCTTCCCGCCAACTCTTTCTGGACCCGGTCCGCTGGGTGGACGTAGTCTCCGCCCTCGAACCTGCGGGGCCTTCTGATCCGCCCGCGGAACCTGTCGTCCGAACCCCACTCACGCCGGGGCCCACATGATCCGAGCTTCACTTGCCGTACTTGGTTGCTTGACCCTTGCCGGCTCACCCGTGATCGCGCAACAACTCGCGCATCCGCAGCCTGCGAAGAGTGCCGCCAGCGGCGCGCCCACCGCTCCTGCGCCGCCCCAGGTGATCGCCGATACCTCCGCCCTCATCGTCCTCGACCGCATGGCGGACATGATCGGCAGCCTTCACAGCTGCAGTTTCACGCTGCGAGTGGGTCAGGATGAGGCGGACCCCAGCCTCGGAAACCTGAGCCGGTTCTCTGACCATCACGTTTACATGACCGGGCCCGACCGCATGCACGTCAACACTGTGAGCGAGAAGTCGCACCGCGGCTATTGGTGCGATGGCGAGCAGATCGGCTACTACAACTACAGCGAGAACAACTTCGGAACGATTGAGGCGCTGTCCACGATCATCGCTTCGATCGAACGGCTTCACCAAGACTACGGCGTGGACTTCCCGGCGGCGGACTTCTTCTACCCGACCTTTACCGACGACCTGATCGCACAGAGCACGCACATCCGGCGGTTGGGCAATGTGCGCATGGACGGCCGTGACTGCTTTCGTGTCGCCACGAAGGGGCCGAAGATCTCGGCGCAGATCTGGATCGCCAATGACGCCACATGGCTGCCGGTGCGGTTCATCTTCACCGACCACACACGCGGCAACTCTCGCTACGAAGGCGCATTCGCGGACTGGGAGCTCAATCCGGACATCCCGGACCAGATCTATGCGTTCGAACCCCCGCCGGGCGCATCGCCCGTACGCATCCTCCCACGCCAGAAGGGAGCCCGCCCGTGATCGCCCGTGCCCTTCGCGCCGCACGGCGCCCACTTTCGCTCCTGGTCCATAGCCTGGTCGTCGTCGCAATGCTCGCGATACCCATGGAGAGTCTGGCCCAGCGTTCGAAAGGCGGTGGCGGCGGTGGCGGCGGTGGTTCCAAGGCCTCCCGTCCCGCGGCCAAACCGTCGCGCCCCACGGTCAACGGAGGCAGCCAACGATCCCCGAGCCGCGCCCCAGCGACGGCGGACCGCAAACCCAGCGGGAACTCGGGGCGCCCCGGCGGGAGCGGAAGCGGTGCCGAGCGCAAACCGAGCAGTGGGAATGACCGCGGCGGGAACAAGGGGAGTGGGAACAAGGGGAGCGGGAACAACATCCAGGGCGGCAACCGCACGAACATCGGCAGCGGCAATACCAACGTGAACATCAACGTCGACAACAGCCGCAACACCACCGTGCGACGCAACACGAACGTGCGCTACAACAACCCTCCGTACCGCTACGGCGGCCACAGCTACTACTGCCACCACCCGTATCGCTACCGCCCCTACACGCCCTTCTACTATGGACCGGCCTACCACCCTTGGGGCTTCTTCGTGGCCACACTGGCCGTCACCGCGATCGTCGTCTCGGCGAACAACCAGCAGTACCACTATGACAACGGCGTCTACTACACCGGCAGCAGTGGCGGGTACACGGTGGTGGCGGCGCCGGTGGGGGCGACCGTCCAGACGATCCCGACGAGTTCTGAGACCGTGGTGGTGAACGAGACCACGAACAACTACTACTACGGTGGCACCTACTACGAGAAGGGCGGCGAGGGATACACCGTCGTGCCTCCCACGGCCGGCTGCGTGGTGGCGAACCTGCCCGAGGGCGGGGAAGAGGTGAAGATCGGAGGCCAGACGTACGTGAAGGTAGGCGAGACCTACTACCTGCCGATCGAGAAGGACGGGAAGAACTTGTACGAGGTCGTGGACGTCCGCGACGAGGAGTGACCGACCCGACTCCGGGGCGGCGGCGCGGTGCCTGCTGCCCCGGAGCACCGTGAGTTAGATTACCCGGATGCCACGCTCCCAACCGCACGCCCCCGATGCAGCCGGCACACTGCCGGTGTGGGCGGTCGTGTGCTTCTTGTTCTCGGGAGCTGCAGGTCTCATCTATGAAGTGGTGTGGAGCAAGCAGCTCGCCTATCTGTTAGGCAGCTCGCTGCATTCCGTGGCCACGGTCGTCGCCGCGTTCCTGGGAGGCCTCGCCTTGGGCGCGCGACTGTTGGGCGGACCGCTCGCCCGCCGAGGGGACCTCACCCGCACCTATGCCGTGCTGGAGGTGGGGGTCGCGCTTCTTGGGCTGACGCTGCTGCCAGTGCTGCGCTCGCTGGATGGACCGGTTGGTCAACTCTACCGCGCGTTCGGCGGCGAAAGCGTCGCGTTCGCGTGCGCTCGCGTGGGGCTCCTGTTGGTGGTGCTGGTTCCGCCTGCCGCGCTCATGGGTGCCACGCTCCCCGTGCTGGTGGCCCGCTGTGAACGCGGCGCGCTCGGAGCCGGACTGGCGCGGCTCTACTCCATCAACACCCTCGGCGCCGTGGCGGGTTCGGTCCTGGGCGGTTACCTCCTGCTGCCCGCACTTGGGCTCACGGCCGCCACGTTCGTTGCGGCGGCACTGAACCTGGTCGCCGCCCTGCTCGCGTGGTTCAACTCGGCGGGAGAACGAGCCGCCGCGGCGGCGACCGCGGAGCCCTCGGAGCAGGTCCCCGCTCTACTCACTCGCGGACCGCGAGTCGTGTTCGCCGCGCTGTTCGCGCTGAGCGGCTTCACCGCACTGCTGCTCCAGCTCGCCTGGGTACGCCTGTTCGGCCTCGTGCTGGGGTCGTCGGTCTACTCTTTCTCGTCGGTGCTGGGCGTCTACCTGCTCGGTCTCGGGTTGGGCAGTGCAGCGATCGCACCTTTCCTCAAGCGCGGCCGTGTCGCGGCGTGGTGGTTCGCGCTGCTGCAGTTGGGGATCGCACTCTCGGCGGTCGCTGGGATCCATGCCTACGCCGGCCTGCCCAAAGCGATGCTGGACTTGGGCGAACGCGCCGGAGCCTCGTGGAGCGGACTGCTGGCCGGAGAGCTGGCACTCGTGGCGATGATCCTGTTCGTCCCCTGTCTTCTACTTGGCGCTGCGTTCCCGCTAGCCACGCGCCTGCTCCAGCGCGGCGCTGCCGGACCGACCACGGGTGCTGCTTACGCCGTCAACACGGTCGGCACCATCGCCGGTTCACTCGTCACCGGCTTCCTGCTGCTTCCCTCGCTGGGGGTACAGGGCGTCGTACTGCTCGCTTCGCTGCTGGCGGCACTCGCAGGGATCATCGCACTGGTCCTCCCCAGCTCGCGCCGGCCGCGAGCGGTACCGCTCGCGGTCGTTGCCGTATTGTGCGCTGCCGCGGCGATCGCAGGACTGACCGCGCCTCGATGGGATCCCCTGCTCATGTCGCTCGGAACCTACCGGCCGTTCAGCGCACAGAATCTGTTGGCGTCGTTCCGCAGCTCGGGTGCGAGCGGAGACCCGGCGCGCAATCTCGCGGCGACACAGCGCGTACTGTTCTATCGCGACGGGATCAATGCGTCGGTGCTCGTGGTCACCGACCAGGATCGGCGCAAGCTGTGGATGCGCGTGGGGGGCAAAGTGGATGCGAGCACCGGCGACATGCTCACCCAGGTGCTGCTCGGCGTGATCCCCACCGCCATGGCCGACTCGGGTGCGCGCACACTGATCGTGGGGCATGGCTCGGGTGTCACCGCGGCGGCGGCACTGGCTACCGGTGCGGGTCCGACTGACATCGTCGAACTCGAGCCCGCGGTCGTGACCGGTTCGCGGTTCTTCCATGAGGCGGGGAAGGACCCGCTCGACGACCCGCGGGTGACACTTCACATGGAGGACGCCCGCACACTCCTCGAGCATGGCGCCGGCGAATACGGCATCGTGATCTCCGAACCCTCCAATCCATGGATCGCCGGTGTGAACAACCTGTTCACGGTGGAGTTCTACCAGCGAGTCCGCGCCCGTCTACGTGACGACGGCGTGTTCTGCCAGTGGCTCCAGCTCTACGAACTCTCGCCCCCGACATTCCAGAGCCTGCTCGCCTCGTTCCTCGAGGTGTTCCCCGACGCACATCTGTTCATCCTGTCGGAGTCCACCGACGCGCTGCTCGTGGCCGCGCCCCCAGGGCGCACCTTGTCGCTCCCGCGCCTGCGCGTGCCGGAGCTCCAATACCAGTACGAGCGCGCGCTGCTCTCCACGCCGGAACAGATCGCCGCGTTCCACGTGGCCTCCGGCGCTGCCTTGCGCGAGCTGGCGGCGGGAGCCGAGCTCAACACCGACGAGCGCCCGTTCGTCGAGTACCAGGCTCCGCGCGACATGATCGAGGTGGGCCGTACCTATGGCAGCCATCACCCGGGCATTACGAACCGCCTCGCGCCGAGCCTGGTACCGCCACCCGGGAATCCGCTCGCGGACTGGCCGCTCGCGGACGTGCTCGAGTGGCGCGCACGCCGGCGGCTCGCGAGCGCTGACGACGCGACCGCCGAACAAGTGCTCGCCGAGCTGCGAGCGGCGGGCTTCGTAACTCTGGCCGAGCGACTCGCTGCGGAGCGCACGCGAGTCGCGAGCGGCTCCACAGCCGCCGAGCCGCTCGACGACGCGCGTGCGCGACTGGCGCGCGGAGACGTCGCTGGCGCCGGCGAGGTCGCGCGCAGACTCCTCGCCAGCGCCTCCGGTGTGGCCAGGCTCGAGCCGCTCTTGATGCTCGGCGTCACCGAGTTCGGCGCGCAACGCAACGAGCGAGCACTGGCGTACTTCGAAGAGGCTCAGGCGACGGCACCCACGGACACTCGCGCTTACAACTACGAGGCCCGCGTGCGACTTGCCGCAAACGACCTTGCCGGAGCACGTCGCGCACTCGAGCGGGGACTGGTTCGCGTGCCGGGCGACCCGACGCTCACGCGGGCGCTCCGGGAGCTGGACGGCCCCACACCGTTGCCGCGCTGAACCTCCGCGCACCCTCTCGCTTGTGTGTGCAAACCACAGGCATCTGCAGCCCCTCCGGCACCAAGGTGGCATGAGCAGGGGGGGAACAGGGTCGCCAAAAGTCACTTACCCGTCGTGTCGAACGAGGAACACCGCCCGCACGACGTGATCGCTCGCGCTCTTCGCAGCGGGCGCGCGAATGCACTTGTGCACTCGATGACGTTCAAGTGGTGCGGCAGTTGACGCGCACATCGCTTGGAACCGTCGCAGCTTGCCGCAGTAGCCCATGCTTCAGACGTGGCGCGCGGCCACCGTGTGATCAACATTCCAGCAACGCAAAGTGCCGTGGAGGAGGCCCGCTGGTCACGCGACAGCAGCCGACCGAAGGCAATCCTGAGTCAATTGGGTGGCCGATGAAGTCATCAGAATGTGATTAACGCTCGCTTCGTATCCAACTCACATTTCTCCTGATGACATTGTGTTTTTGCTGTACTAACCTTTTGCCGCATTTAAGTGGGCGCGACATCGGCGGTGCGCTTCACCCGCCGAGAGTTCCCAAAGGATCGGCAATGCTTCGCGAACGTTCCCTGCGGAACTTCGCCACGGAAAGGAGACGCGGACCATGTTCGAGCTCGTGCGTTCAGGGCCCACGGACGAAGGCAACCGGATGGGCACCCGCCCTGACATCGCGCGGCTGCGGCGCGCAGCGTGGGCATTCACCACTCGACGCGTCCGCGCAGGCGTCTGCGGCGTCAGGCTGGATGCCAAGGCTCCTGAAGCGGGCGACCTCGTGCTCGCACGGGTGGACACGATCGGATACCACTCGGGCCTACAGCTACCAGAGGGCCGGAAGAAGCTCTTCTTCGTCGGAGACGAGATCGTCGTCGCCTACGGGAATCGCTACGCACCGAACCAGTTCGAGGCGGTGGTGCCGAAGACGCTGGGTCCATGTCATCTGGTCGCTGCTGGCGGGGTCGCCGCCAAGGCGCTGTCGTGGCACGCCAGCGTGTCAAAGGGTGCCACACAGATCACGCCGATCGGATTGCTCACGCGTCCGTCCGGCAAGGTCGTGAATCTGCGGGACCACGCGCTGCCGTCCGTGGACCGCGTCCCCTCGGGTTATCCGCCGACGTTTGCGGTGGTTGGAACGGCCATGGACTCCGGGAAGACGCAGACCGCTGCGTACCTGGTGAAGGGGCTGTCGCGCGCGGGCCTCCGCGTCGGGTATGCCAAGGTCACGGGCACCGGCTCGGGCGGCGATACGTGGCTGCTCAAGGATGCCGGCGCACACCCGGTCCTCGACTTCACGGATGCAGGTCATGTCTCCACCTACCTCGTGTCCCCGGCCGAGGTCGAGCGCATCTTTGTCACGCTCATCTCCCACTTGGCCTTGTCGGGAGTGGATGCGATCGTGCTCGAGATCGCCGACGGAGTACTACAGGAGGAGACCGCCGAGCTCCTCCAGTCTGCGGTCTTCCGCCAGGTCGTCGGCGGCCTCCTATTCGCGGCCGCAGACGCCATGGGTGCCATCGCGGGCGAAGCCTGGCTCCGCCAGCGCGGGTTACCGTTGCTGGCGATGGGTGGCGTCCTCACGGCGGCTCCGCTGCAGCGCCGCGAGACGACGAAGGCGACCGGGATGCCGGTCTACTCCAGACAGGATCTCGCTCAGCCGAAGACCGCGATGTCCATCATGGCCATGCTGGCGCCGCGACGCCCCGCTCCGGCGAGTTCGCCCAAGCGCGACGATGCTCTGTACAACGGGAGCACACCCACCGAGCCGGCAATGTCGAGGCCCTCCGTCGTGGAGCTGAACCCGGTCGCCGAGGTGGCACGATGAGGAACGACACGGGCTCCACGCCGAGGTCGGAACGCCGCTCCGCGATCCGGCTCAAGGTCGGGCAGGTGCTGCCCACACAAGAGGTGATACAGCTCATCTCCCGTTTCGATCGGGAACAACGCTACTTCATCTATGTTCCGGCATCGGGCGGCGAGAAGGCCCCGGTTTTCGTCACGGTGCATGGCCTATCGCGCAACGCCAGGGAGCACGCCGAACTTTTCGCCCCGCACTGTGAGGAACACGGCGTGGTGCTGATCGCTCCGATCTTCACGGCAGAGGATACGCGCGACTACCAGCGGCTGGGACGAGTGGGCCGCGGTGGCCGGGCCGACGTCATCCTCGAGTCGATCCTCGAGGAGGTCTCGCTGACGACCGGGGCGGACGTCTCGTCGATCCAACTGTTCGGCTTCTCGGGGGGCGCGCAGTTCGCTCACCGATTCACGATGGCTCGCCCGCATCGCGTCGCCCGCGCAGTCATCGCCGCGGCGGGTTGGTACACGTTCCCCGACTCCGAGAAGCGCTATCCCTATGGCATTCGGGCGAGCCGCGACCTGCCTGACGTACGTTTCGACCCCGAGGAGTTCCTGCGGGTACCGATCACGGTGATCGTCGGAGACCAGGACGTGACCACCGAGGACCTGCGCAAGTCGGACCGCGTGAACGAGCAGCAGGGCACGAACCGTTTCGAGCGGGCGCGAAACTGGGTGGGCGCCATGAAGGGCGCCGCGCTCGCGCACCACCTCGATCCGCTCGTCACATTCGAGGCGATCCCGGGCGGAGACCATACGTTTGCGACTCTCATGCAAACGGGCGGCCTCGGAACTCGCGTGTTCACCGCGCTCTTCGGAGCATTTGTGGCGAGCGCTTCGGAACGCGACCATGGCTAACTCGGCCGCCATCAATCGGCCGAGTGAAATGATCCGTGTGGTGGAACGACGTCCCGGCGGCTACGAGCCGTTCGGCATTCTCTCGGGCCGACCGAATCGTCGTCGAGCGTCACAGGCGCTGATTCTCGCGCTGCTGTTCGCGACAGGTCTGGCGTGCTCGGCTTACGTGGGAGTGCCCACAGCGGCAACCGTGGTCCGAGGCGCCGAATCGGGCGCGCTCATTCCCAGGCAACAGATTGTACGCCGCGCCCTCCGCGCGGATTCGACCCAAGAGTACCTGATCTACGTGCCGGGCAAGGGAGGCGACGGGGCACCACTGTTCGTCGCAGCGCACGGGATCTCACGCAATGCGGAAGAGCACGCGAGGCTGTTCGCGCCATTCGCAGAGAAGCGCGGCGTCGTCCTGGTGGCGCCCTACTTCGACCCCGATGAGCACGACGACTATCAGCGCCTGGGGCGCACGGGACGGGGCCGCCGCGCGGACCAAGCCCTGGACGCCATCCTCGAGGAAGTCCGGTCGCTGACGGGTGCGAGCGGAGGGAAGGTCCTCCTATTCGGCTTCTCGGGCGGAGCCCAGTTCGCCCACCGCTACACGATGCTCCATCCCGATCGGGTCGAGCGCGCCGTGGTGGCCGCGGCCGGATGGTATACCTTCCCCGACAGCAGCATCACGTACCCCTATGGTATCGGCCCCACCGCCGACCTCGAAGGGGCACGCTTCGAACCCCAAAAGTTCCTCCGCGTTCCGATCAAGGTGTTGGTCGGCGAGGCGGACACCGGAAGCACCAACCTGCGACAGAACGCGGCGGTCGACCGGCAGCAGGGCACGACGCGCCTGGAGCGCGCGCGAAACTGGGCAGGCGCGATGCGACACGCCGCTCAGGAGCGTGGCCAGGTACCACTCGTGACCTTCGAACAGGTTCCGGCCATCAAGCACTCGTTCAAGCAGTTCATGTTGGAGGGCGGGCTCGGCGACAAGGTGTTCTCTGCGCTGTTCGAGCCCGCGTCATCGCTGGCGCCGCGGCCGGCCGAGCCGGTGCGCGCCCCTCAGGGCACTGAATCCCGATAGCCCCCGCGACCGGGCGCGAACACGCGACCGGGTGCCGGGCCAATCGATGATGGGAGGCATGTGATGAGAAGCGTAGCGGACCGGGAGCGGAGCCGGCGCGCGAGGACGGTCGCAGCTGCCGCAGCGGCGGCAACCGACACCGAGACCCGCCCGCCCCGGCGCGACCGCCGGTTCCTGGGCTTGGTCTTCGGGGACGCCAGTTCGCCAAAGCGCCGTCGCAGGACCGTGGCGATCGTGGGCGGGCTCGCCGCGCTCGCGCTGTTCGTTCCCATCGTCCTGTGGGTGAGCTACCGCGTCACCCACGTGATCTCGCGAAACGCCCAGGTGAAGGGCTACATCACCAACGTGGGAGCTCAGTTGGATGGTGTGGTGACCAGCGTCGAAGTCGAGAACGGCCAGCGCGTGAGGGCAGGCCAGATCCTGGCGCGATTCGAGGACCATCAGCTGCAGGCGAACCTCCAGCGTGCTCAGTCGCGCTTGACGAAGGCGACGCGCGAGCTCGAAGTCGAGCGCCTTGCGATCCAGCAGGAGCGCAGGCGGCTCTCCGGGCGCGTCACGGAGGCGCGGGCGCGAGCCGATGCCGCGAAGTCACAGGTCGATGCCGCCCGCAGCCAGGCGGATGATGCCAGCGCGAAGCTGGCGCTGCGGAAGACGCTGGCGAAGGACGGGATGATCCCGCCCGAGGAACTGCGCGGTGCGGAGACCACGCGGCGAACCGCCGACGCCGTCGCCAGGACCGCTCAGGCCGACCAGGCCGCCGCGGATGCGACGCAGCAACTCGCGGTGGTCGAGGCCGATGGCCTCTCGGTCCGCGTGCGTCACCTCGACGTGTTGGAGGCCGAGATCGATGGGCTCCGCGCGGAGCTGTCGTTCGCGGAAGCTGACCTGAGGGCCGCAGTGATCCGCGCTCCGGGCGACGGCTGGGTGGTGCGCCGCATCGCCGAGGCGGGAGCCTCCGTGGTGGTCGGGCAGCCCATCGCCGCACTTTGGCTCGGGAACGAGATCTGGGTGGAAGCATGGATCGACGAGGACGACCTTGCGAGCGTCACCGCCGGCAACCGCGCACGGGTGACCGTGAAGCCGTATCCCCAGCGGGTCTTCAAGGGTTCCGTCGAGTCCGTCGGCGTCTCCACCGACTACGAACTTCCCGACGCGGCCGTACCTCAACCTCGCAACTCCCGCATGCGAGCCGCGCCCGTGGTGTGCGTTCGCATTCGACTCGAGCGAGCCGACGGGCTGTTCCCAGGGCTATCGGCGGTGGTGGGCATCCAGAGGAAGAAGGCGTAAACGCGATGCGCGACACGGCCCGCGGGGCCGGGCGAGCCGGCGCGCGAGGCCGTACAGGGGTGGCATGATGACGGAAGATGAGCTGAAGCGCGGTGACGAGACTCGGACCTCCGGTCCGCGCGTCTCGGATCCGTCGCCTTCCGTTGCGTCTCGAGACGCGCCCGCGCCCCTGCTTGGTCGCGGGAAGGGCCTCGCGCGCCTGCTTCGCCCCAAGGGGAACCTGTCTCGGGCCGAGTTGTGGATCCTGGCGGCCGTGGCCTTCTTGCCGATGCTGTCCGTCGCACTCCGAAGTCTGGCGTTCCCGGGCGTGCTCGAGTCGACCTTCGGCGGGATCCACCAGCTCGGCCACGCGCTCAATCAAGTCTTCTCGCTCAGCGCCGTGCCGCCGGACCAGCGCGAGCACGTCCTGTATCTGCTCTTCCTGCCGACCAGCGCGATGCTGGTCGCTCTGGCGCGGCTCACATTCGGCCTTCGCGTACTCGGCTTCCGGTCGATCCTCATCTCCGTCGGATTCCATCAGAGCGGAATCGTGCCGAGTCTGCTGCTCATCCTGGTCGCTGTCGGCACGATCGTGCTGGTGCGCCCCTGGCTGAGACGGGTCGGACTCCCTTACTACGCGAGAGTCTCCATCATCCTGTGCATCGTGGCGGTCACGATGGTGACGGCCCTCATCGCGGGTCCGTGGATGCGATCGGACGTGCTTTGGGGCGCGGCATTCTTCCCGGTCATCGTGCTCGGCATGCTTGCGGAGGGCATCGCGAAGACCATGGATCGCGACAATGTCGTCGCGGCGTCCTGGCGTGCGATCACCACGATCTTGGTCGCGTTCGTGATCGCCCTCATCGGCTGGATTCCGGCGCTCCGTAGCGTGCTGCTTCAGTTCCCCGAACTGGTTGTGACGCAGATCGTCGCGATCGTGCTGATCTCGGAGTACCTCGATCTCCGGCTGTTCGAGGGCTGGGACAAGAAAGTGGCTGATAGCCTCATGCCCCGGCTGGTGTCGAGGCCCGGAGTGTTCCGCGTGGCGGTCGTGCGCAACCGGCTGGAGCCCGACGTGACTGGAGCGGTGGCTCGTGCCAAGCCCCGGCGCGATGCCCTGCGTTCGGTGCAGAAGATCGTCGATGCGTTGCGCCGGGGTGGTTACACTGTCAAGGTCTTCGAGGGCGACGCCACATTGCTCAAGCAGTTGCGCAGGTTCCTGCCGTCACGATCTCCCGCCGAAACGGCGCAAGGCATCGTCCTCAATCTCGCGCACGGCGTGCGCGGCGATGCCCGTACCTCGCTCGTGCCGGCGATGCTGGAGATGTCCGGCATCCCGTATGTTGGCCCGGACCCACTCGGCCACGCGCTGGCCATCGATCGGGTCGTGGTCAAGGCGATGCTGCAGGAAGCCGCCATTCCCACTCCAGCGTTCCGGGTCATGGCCGAGCCCAGCGGCGATCCGGGCGCCCTGCGCTACCCGCTCGCGGTCTACCCCCGCCGCGAACCGAACGCGCGAGCGATCATCGTCCGAAGGCCCGACAAACTTCGGCCCGCACTGAAGCACGTCATCCGCCGCTTCGGGCAGGAAGCTGTGGTCGAAGAACACGTGAGGGGACGGCGGCTCAGCGCGGCCCTCCTGGGCAACGCGCGCGTGCGGTGCCTGCCGCTCGTCGAACAGGATTCCGTGGCTCGCAAGAAGGTCTGCCCGGCGGCACTCGATGGCGCTGTCGTCAAGCGGATCCGTGCCTACGCCAAGCGGGCGTTTCGGGCATGCGACTGTCGCGACTACGCGCGAGTGGATGT
Organism: uncultured bacterium; assembly: GCA_964483945.1. Taxonomy (GTDB): domain Bacteria; phylum Eisenbacteria; class RBG-16-71-46; order RBG-16-71-46; family RBG-16-71-46; genus JAIOPA01. The sequence goes on along the minus strand of CAZADU010000632.1, from coordinate 2,213 downwards.
CCGCATCGACGAGGCCGGCGAGCTCTGGGTGACCGGGGTCGCCACGCTCGGGATCCTCGCACGCGTCGGATCCTTCGCGCTCGCGGGCGAGCACGCCGGTCTGCCATTCGGCAGGCTCGTGCGCAGGATCGTGGAGATCGCACGTGCCCGCTATGCCGCCGGCGAAACGCCGCGCCCCGTCCGGCCCCAGTCCGTGGACGCCTCCGACGATTCCCTCGCCGGAATACGGGCGGGGGAGGAGGACGTCGTCGGTGCGCGGCGAGCCGACTAGAAGTCCACGCTCCAGGTGAGTCCCGCGTTCGGGAAGATGGAGAACCAGGTCTCTTCGCCCTGGTCGAGCTGGACCTGGCCGTTGCCGTCCACATAGCGGGAGTAGTCGTACCCGAACACGTTCGTGCTGTTTGTGGCGTTGATCACTTCCAGCGAAGCGCCGAACCGCCCGAGGCGAGTCGGCCACTGTCGCGTCACTCGCAGGTCGAGCCGCATGTAGTCCGGCAACCGCTCGCCGTAGATCTTGAGTGGCCGCACGGCCTGATCCAGTTGGCCAAGGTCGTTGATCACGGGAACCAGGTGCTCGTGGGTGGCGGGCCATCCACTGTGGTAGGCGAACGACCCGTTGAGCGTCCAGCGATTCACGCGATAGGTCAGGTCGGCGTTCACCGCGTGACGCTGGTCCTGCGGATTGGGGTGGCTCAGGTCGTAATTGAGCAGATCGCCGCTGTTGACGTTGAGCATCTTGATCACGTCCTCATCGGCCACGGCGTACGCGTAGCTGGCACGCGCGGTGACGTGTTCGCTGACCGGACGGTCGAGGTACACCTCGACGCCCTTGGTGGCATTGCGGTCCGGGAACACTTGGAAACGGTCCTCGTTAACTTCGGGAAACGCGTCGATCGCACCCTTCCAGTTGCGGAACACCGGCCGCAGGCCCGTGCCCCGCTTCCAGTAGCCCTCGATCCGGATCACGGATCCCTTCGACCCGACCATGTCCCATCCGGCGGTCCATTGCTCCGACAACTCCGAAGCGTAGTAGGTCGTCGCGTTGTTGAGCGCGGCCACGTCGTCGATGCCCTGCATCTGCCGGTAGTAGCCCCAACCGATGCGCGCGGTCATGCCGCGTCCCAGGCTCATCGCCGCGCTCGCGCGCGGGCTCACATCGTGGTCGCCGGTCCAGCTCGCCTGGTCATAGCGAGCACCAACCTCGAGCACGAGCGGAGTGAAGACGCGCCAGCGGTCGGAGAGGTAGAGCGACAGGCGTGACCCCGCCTTCGCGAACGACGTGTTCGTGATGATCGGGAACTCCCCCGGGGGCGGCGGCTCCGGATCGTTGGGATCGCCATACACAATGGTCTGGTACTTGTCGTCATTGCCTTGGTCACGATAGTCCACACCGAAGCTCACCATGTTGCGTTCCGAGAACCCGTGCGTCCAGTCCTGAGCGGCGCCGAACGTGTTGAAGGTGCGGTCGTTGTCCAGGTAGTAGAAGGGCGCGACCTTGCCGACCTCCCGCTCGTAACCGGTGCGCGCTCGTGTGATGCGCCCGCCGGATACCATCGTGCGCACCGACGTTCGCGTGCCGAGCGTGGACCGGAGCGTGAGCCACGCGTTGTTGTTTCTGTACTTGGTGTCGGCCGACTCCCGGGTCGGAATCGTGTCGAGGAAGCCCGTCGTGGCGGCGATGTCGTAAAGGTACGTGTCACCCGCATGCTGGACATCGAGCAACAGTTCGTGCTTCGCAGAGAACTTATAACTCGCCTTCGCAAAGACGTCCTCGTAGTCGGGCTTCGGAAGATCGGCTTGGTCGATGAAGCTAAAGACCGGACCCATGTAGCCGATGCGGCCGAACGCCAGCCACGACCCCTTGTTGTCGGAGAACGTTCCCCGGCCCATGGCGCGTGTGTTCATCATGCTCACGCCCACATCGAAGTGCGTCCGGTCCGCTTCCGGCGACCGCGAGGTGATGTCGAACACGCCGCTGCGCTTGTCGCCGTATTTCACAGGGAACCCACCGGTCATCAGCTGCACGCCGTCGATGGTCTCGGCGTCGATGATGCTGATTGCGCCCTCATTGAAGTCCTTGAGGTGGTAGGGCTCGTAGAGCTGCACTCCATCGAGCAGGATGAGCGTCTCGTCGTGCCGGCCGCCACGGATCCCGAAGTGTGCCGAGTAGTCGTTGGAGGCGAGGCCGGGCAGGCGGTTCACGGCACGGAAGA
>CAZADU010000631.1:0-2329 GCA_964483945.1 uncultured bacterium | reverse complement strand
GTCGGTGCCGTTCTTGAACCGCCCGCGCACCGAGAACAGCGGCCGAAAGTCGTCGCTTCGCGACGTCCCCGTGCGGGTGTGCCGCGAGTTCTGGTAGTCCTCGGACGTGCTTCGCGCGTAGGCGGTGCGGAACTGTGGATTGTCGAAGATCTTCGTGAGGCCGATCATATTGGCGATGCGGCCGTACTGCACCTCGACGTCGGGGAAGCGCAGGTCGCGGAAGCGGCTCTTCGAGCCGTTCAAGTTGTTGGTGCGCTCCCCGAGGCTCGCTCGCAGCTGCAGCGAACTGCCGAATGCGATCGGGATGGTCGTGCGCGCGTTCGTGCGCCAGTCCACGCCGTTGGACGAGATATTGCCGGGCTCCGCGAACACACGCCCCTCGCCGAAGCCGGGGTTCTCGGCCAGGCCGAGCAGGTACATCGGACTCGCCGTGCCGACCACGCGTTGATACGCCGACGAGCGGCCGATGCGGCCGTCCGCAGTGAGCGGCCCGACACGCGACAGCAGTTGCCGCCAGGGCAGGAGATTGCGCCGCCCTCGCGCCACCGCCACACCCGAGTCCTGGCGCGGCGGCGGGGCTGCTGCGGTCATGCCCGTGGAGGTCAGTCGGTCGAACGGAAAGTCCCAGTTCATACTCAGCTCCTGTCCGTTCGCGATGCTGCGTGCGGACAAGTCCTTCGACTGGGTGTCGTTGATCTGGCTGTAGCTGGATGACCAACTGAACGACGGCCGCAGCCACGGGTGCGGATTAAGCGCGAGGTGTGAGGCGAGCGACTGCCGCCAGCTCGTCAGCCGGCCCATGTTGACGCTGCCGAGCTTGTCCTGGCGCACACCCTCCAGCGCCAGGTTGCGGCGCCCCTCGATGTGATGACTGAGCATGTCGACCGGCCGCGTGTCCATGCCGAAGTCGATGCCGGTCGCGCGGCCATTCTGGCTGCTAGAGGGGCGCAGGCTGTCGGTGCCGAACACGCGCGTGAATGCCTCGGTCTTCGTGGTCGTCGAGTTGTAGGTCCAGTAGAACCGCTCCGGCAGCGGATACAGGCGCGCTCTGGTCAACGGCATGGGGATCGCCATGAACTGCCGCATGGCGATGTTGTAGTTCACTCCCATCGTCGTAGAGACCGAATTGCTCAGCGATGTGGGACTGCGCGAGTCGCTCGTGGCGCGGCCGCCGCTCGCCGTGATGCCGCCGATCGTGTAGCGCAAGAGCGGGTTCGAGCGCTCGCTCCACATGCGGGAGTAGCTCGTCGACAGCACGCGAGAGGTGCTGCGCGTCTCGCTCGCCTCCGCCAGCGAGCCGGTTCTCACGATGTCGTCGCCGGCGGTGAAGCGGGGTTTCAGCGATGTCTGGTTCTGCGAGAACGATACCGGCAACACGATCCCGGTGCCCTCGAAGAACCGGTGCGGCTCGACACGGGAGTTGATGTTGAGCGTCGAGGTGGCGTTGCCGCTGCCGCGTGTCTCGCCGACCGAGAGGAAGTCGGCGTCGCGCGAGTTCCACGCCACGTTGTAGTCCATCAAGTTCGCCAACTTACCGTTCACCAGCAGGCGGTTGGCGATCCCGACGTCCTTCGCAACATCGGTGGCGCGCAACTCGTCGAACCACAGCTGGCCGGTGTAGCGCCGCGTACTCGACTCGTTCAGCAGGCCGAACGACACGCGCAGCAGTCGCGTGAAGCTGGGCCGCCCCTTGAGGATGAGCGAGTCGCCATTCGGAAGGGTGGTGCGGTACAAGATGGGGTCCCGCTGAGGAAAGTCGGGGTTGAGCTTCACCGCCGAGAGCTCCTCGATCTGGGGCACGATCTCCTCCCAGCCGATGAGCGGGGCAGGAGTCGACAGCGGCACTCGACGCTTGAGCTCGTAGTAGTTCAGGCCCTTGTCGTCCGAGGCGAACCGCACGAAGTAGAACAGCGAGTCCACTGCCGGGTCGTAGTCACCGGCAGGAGTGCCATTCAGGTCGAGCTTCGTGACTTGGTAGGCGGCGGTGAACCAGTTCAGCGCGCCGTAACGGCTGTAGTTCTCGGGAATCGAGAACGGCTTGAAGGCCTCGAGCGTGTCGGCCGGATGCAGGTCGGTGAACTCGAGCGCCATGGACTGCTCGCGGCGCTGGAACGACTGGCTGCCGTTGCGTGTCGTGCCCGGGTCGAAGGGTGCGACGTAGATGTCGGCGTTGTCCACCGTGTTGACCGCGTTGAGCGTCATCACGGTGCGCAGCGTGTCGCGCTGGCGCGGCGTCAGGTCGGTGGCGAGCCAGCGGCTGCCCACGATGTCGAACCCGCCGAGCATGAGCATGGGGCGGAAGTTGGTCGTGGCCGTGCGCTCGTCGGTG
>CAZADU010000630.1:0-2007 GCA_964483945.1 uncultured bacterium | reverse complement strand
CGACGTGCTCTCGGCGCAGCACCTGAAGCAGCGCTTGCGACGGCATCACGCCCAGGACGCGACCCTCCTTGTCCACCACCGGCAGGGCGTCCACCGCGTGGCGCAGCGCGAGCGAGGCAGCGTGCTCCTGGTCGGTGTCCTGCGTGACGCGCGGGAAATCGCGTTGCATCAGTTCCGCAAGACGCACCTCGCCCGCGGCGACGAGACTGGCCATGGGTACGACCCCTTCCAGGCGGCCGCCCTCGCCTTCCACCAGCACCAGTTCGATGCTGGCCGGTTTCTCGGAACGCAGGCGCGCGAGGACGGCGCCCGTCGTCTCGCCGGACCGCGCGCGCAGCACTGAGGCGACGACATGTCCGGCAACCGGCTCGTGGTGTCTCATCTTGCTCCCCCTCTGAACTTGAGCAGTTCGACCCAGGCGACCCCGGCGACGCCCGCCCCCGCTGCCACCGCGAGTTCCGCGGCGCCGAGGGGCGAGAACCTGAAAATGGCGGCCGCCGCCGGCACGTAGATCGCGGCGGCGAGCGCCGCGAGCGCCCCGAGCGTGATCCACCACAGCGCCGCGTTCGGCTCGCGCAGCATGGCGAGCAGCGTGCGGTTGCGCGAGCGCGTGGCGAACAGCAGCGCGAGGTTCGAGAACACGATGGCGGCAAAGGCGACGGCGCGGGCCCCGGTGTCGGATCTCCCGCTCTCCAGCGCCCACCAGTAGGCGGCAAAAACCGCCGCCAGCATGGTCGTGCCAAGCGCGAGGCTGGTGGCGAGCATCGGCAGACTGAATAACGGCTCGCGCGGATCGCGCGGCGGCCGCTCCATGGCGCCGGCCTCGGTACGCTCCGCCTCGTACACCAGAGTGCAGGCCGGGTCGATCACGAACTCGAGGAACACCACGTGCACCGGCAGGAGGAACAGCGGGCCGCCCAGCGCGACCGGCAGGAGGGACATGCCCGCGATTGGTACATGCACCGACACTAGGTAGCGCATCGCGTTGCGGATGTTCTCGTAGATGCGCCGGCCCAGGCGCACGGTGCGCACGATCGAACCGAAATCGTCTTGCAGCAACACCAGCGCGGCCGACTCGCGCGCGACGTCGGTACCGCGGCTGCCCATGGCGATGCCGATGTGCGCGGCTTTCAGGGCCGGCGCGTCATTCACGCCGTCGCCGGTCATCGCCACCACCTCGCCCGCGCTGCGATAGGCCTGCACCAGGCGCAGCTTCTGCTCGGGCCGCACGCGCGCGAACACGGTCGCGTGCTGCACCGCGGCGGCGAGCGCGGCGTCGTCCATGGCGGCGATCTGCTCGCCGCTCAGCGCGTCGCCGGCCTCGATGCCCGCCTGGCGCGCGATGTTGAGCGCGGTGCCCGGGAAGTCGCCGGTGATCATCACCACGCGGATCCCGGCGCGCCGGCACTGCGCCACCGCCTCGGGCACCGAGGCGCGCAACGGGTCGGCGAGCCGCACGAACCCTGCGAAGCGGAACGCGTAGCGACGCGGGTCCTCTGGCAGAGGGCCCTCCCAGCCCGCTTCAGCCACGGCGAGCAGGCGCAGGCCCTCGCCCGCGGCGCGCCGCACTTCCTCGATCGCGTCCATGCGGCCGCACAGCGCGAGCACTGTTTCGGGCGCGCCCTTGATGGCGACGCGCAGCTCGCCCTGCGGCGAGCGCCAGGCGTGGCACACCGCGAGGAAATCGTTGCTGAAGGGATAGTCGCGCTCAAGCCGCCACGTGTCGCGCATGCGCAGCGCGTCCGCGCCCGCTGCGGCGACGATCGCCTTCTCCATCGGGTCGAACAGGTCCACCTCGCAGGCGAGCGCGGCGAGGTCGACCACCGCCTGCGGCGTCTCGACCAGCGTCATGCGGTTCTCGGTGAGCGTGCCGGTCTTGTCCACGCACAGCACGGTGGCTGCGCCGAGCATCTCGATCGCCGGCATGCGCCGCGTGAGCACGCCGTGCTGGGAGATGCGCCAGGCGCCGAGCGCGAGGAACACCGTCAGCACCACCGGGAACTCCTC
>CAZADU010000629.1:0-1766 GCA_964483945.1 uncultured bacterium | reverse complement strand
GGCGCCGACGTGCAGACGGTGGCGAAGGGCATCGGCATGGACCGACGCATCGGCTCCAAGTTCCTGCACGCCGGCCCGGGTTACGGTGGCAGCTGCTTCCCCAAGGATACGCACGCGCTGGCCAGCTTCGCGCGCGCCGCGGGTGAGAAGGTGGGCATCGTCGAGGCCGCGATCGAGGCGAACGACCGCCAGATGGACCGCATGGTGGCCAAGGTCGTCGAGGCGGTGGGCTCGCCGCGCGGCAAAAAGGTCGCGGTTTTGGGTCTAGCGTTCAAGCCCAATACAGATGACATGCGCGCCGCGCCGTCGCTCACCATCGTGCAGGGTCTCAAGAAGCGCGGCCTCAAGGTGGTGGCGTTCGACCCGATCGCCATGCCCAAAGCCGAGCCGTTGTCGGAGCTGAAGGGTGTCGAGATGGCCGCCGACGCGTACGACGCCGCCCGCGGTGCGCATGCACTGGTCATCATGACGGAGTGGAACGAGTTCCGTACGCTCGACCTCGCCAAGCTCAAGCGCCTGATGAAGAAGCCGGTGCTGTGCGATCTGCGAAACATCTACTCGCCGGAAGAGGTCGAGGCACAGGGCTGGACGCACATCGGCGTTGGCAAGGGGCGCCCCGGCAAGCCGGTGAAGGCGCGCCGCAAGCCCGCGCGCCGCGGGGGTAAGCAGGCATGATCCAGGGCGTGATCACCAAGCCGCTCAAGGTCATCCCGGACGAGCGCGGCTGGCTCATGGAGATGCTGCGCGACGATGACCCGTTCTTCCAGAAGTTCGGGCAGGTCTACCTCACGGTGGTCTACCCCGAGGTGGTCAAGGGCTGGCACTACCACAAGAAGCAGACCGACCACTTCACCGTGGTGAAGGGTATGTCGAAGGTGGTGCTGTACGACTCGCGCGAGGACAGCCCCACGAAGGGGCAGGTGAACGAGTTCTTCCTCGGCGACAAGAATCCCACGCTGTTGGTGATTCCGCCGCTGATGCTGCACGGCATGAAGGGAATCGGCACCGAGCCAGCCTATCTGATCAACGTGCCGACGCATCACTACGACTACAAGGATCCGGACGAGCATCGCCTCCCGGCACACGACCCGTCGATTCCCTACGACTGGAGCCGCCAGGATGGCTGAGCGACTGGACCTGTCCCGCGCTCGCGTGCTGGTCACGGGTGGGGCGGGATTCATTGGGTCCAGCTTCGTGCACCGGCTGCTTGCGCTGCATCCCGGCGCGCACGCGGTGGTACTCGATGCGCTCACCTACGCCGGGCGGAGGGAGAACCTCGACGACATCCCGGCGGGGCAGCTCACGTTCGTCCACGGCGACATTCGCGACTCTGCCGCAGTGGCGAAGGCGATGGCCGGGTGTGCGTACGTGGTGAACTTCGCAGCCGAGTCTCACGTGGACCGCAGCATCGAAACGCCGGGCGAGTTCATCCAGACCGACGTCTACGGCGTGTTCGTGCTGGCCGAGGAGGCGCGGCGCGTGGGTGTGAAGCGCTTCATCCAGGTGAGCACGGACGAGGTCTACGGCGAGGTGCTCGAAGGTCACTCCACGGAGGAATGGCCGCTCCACCCGCGCTCGCCCTATGCCGCCAGCAAGGCCGGTGGCGACCGCCTGGCGTACGCGTACTGGTGCACATACGGGTTGCCGGTGGTGGTGACGCGCTGCTCCAACAACTACGGGCCGCGCCAGTACCCCGAGAAGCTCGGGCCGCTGTTCGTCACCAACGCCATCGAGGACCAGCCACTTCCCGTCTACGGTAACGGAAA
>CAZADU010000628.1:0-10220 GCA_964483945.1 uncultured bacterium | reverse complement strand
ACGGGGCGGAGAAGTGATCGGACCGGATCAGCGCGTCACGCCGCTCGAGGCGCTGAAAGCAATCACGATCAACGCGGCACACCAATATTTCGAGGAACAGTCGAAGGGCTCGCTGGAACCCGGCAAGCTCGCGGATCTCGTGATTCTGGACAAGAACCCTCTCAAGGTGGATCCCATGACGATCAAGGACATCAAAGTCATCGAGACCTTCAAGGAAGGCAAGTCGATTTACAAGGCCAAGTGAACGGCCTAACAACAGCATGCAGCCGACGGCGCTTTGGAGTGCCCCCCGTTCTTGAGGCCACGGATTATGGCAGGATTCCCGGACCACCGGAGGATCCTCCATGCGCAAGAGCAAGTTCACGGAAGCCCAGATCGTCGCCATCGTGCGTGAGTCCGAAGCCGAGGGCGTGACCGTCGAGCAGGTGGCCAGGAAGCACGGCATCACCTCGACGACGCTGTTCAGGTGGCGCAAGCGCTTCGGGGGCCTCGACCCGAGCCAGGCGGCCGAGCTACGCCAGCTGCAGGCCGAGAACGCCCGGCTCGAGAAGGTGGCCGCCCAGCTGACGCTGGACGTCGACATCCTCAAGGAGATCAACGCAAAAAAATGGTGAGCGCACGGGCTCGCCGTGATCAGATGGGCTTCGCCGTCAGTCTGGGAGCGAGTGTCCGCCGGGCGTGTGCGCTGATGCAGGTGGGCCGGTCGGCCTTGCGGTACGTGAGCCGGATGCCGGGGCGGGACGCAGAGCTCGGGGGTGAGTTGTAGCGGATCTCCAAGGAGCACGCGGTCTGCGGGCATCGTTTCGCATGGGCGCTGGTGCTACGCGGCGGCTGGCTGGGGAGCAAGAAGCGCGTGCGTCGGGTTTGGCGCGCGCTCGGACTACGGCGTTGCGAGGTGTGCCACGAACGACTCCATTGGCCGGACGAAGACCTGCTGCACATTCGGCTACACTGAACAATCCACTACTCGTTAGGTGGCGGAGTGACACGATGAGCAAGGCATCTATCTTAGAGGGCATTAGCAAAGGCCGCACTGATCTGGTTTTCGACCTCGTTCGCTTGTCCGACTGGCGAGATGTCTTACAAGAGGGCCAGATCAAGGCTCTGCAGTGGTTCGTCTACTACAACGACGTAACAGCTCTCAAGGCGGTCCTCGAGGCTGGCGGCGACCTTAGTAGCCTCAAATTGGATGAGGAGCTGGGCCACGCGGCATTCTTTGGGCACTGGAAGATCGCCGACTTCCTGATCAAGCACGGGGCGGACGTGAATTCCTCGGTCGTTGAGACCGGCGAGAGGCCTTTACACAGCGCCCTCGCGAAAGCAGGCCGACCTTACTATCTGTACGTCGTGCGACTGCTCATCGAACACGGCGCAGACGTGAACGCGCGAACCATTCCGGGCAAGGCAACAGGAGCGTTCATGCGCGATGTCCGAACAAAAGGTGAGACGCCGTTGCACCGTGCGGCCGCATATAGCGACGCACGGACGATTGAGTTCCTTCTGGACAACGGGGCTGATCGCGAGGCGCGCGATGTGAACGGGGATTCACCCTTGAGCTGGGCCAGCGAACACCTGCGCCCGGGATCGATTCTCGCACTCCTGTCTTTTGGTTCGCATAGCGTTGGCGAGCACGTGCGCGACGACATCACCAGCGATCATGGCGCCGGATGGGGAAACGGTATGGAACGAAAGTTCCTTGGCGAGTATCTGCCGGAAAGCCGCGAGAACAGCTGAGGTGAACTGCCGCCATTCCTCCCCATGCAGCCGACCGGCTCCGCCAGCGGCTGTTGGGCAAGGTCAGGTGGCAAGGCCAGACTCTTGAACGGAGCGAGGATCTCATGGCAGACAAACGCCACACTCTGCGGCTTGCCGCCTCCTTGGGTTCATTGCGGCGCTTCTTGCTTTGTCCGCGGTCGCGGTCCGTTACATGCGTCATGCCACGGTTGACTGGGGCATCGCGGCCGCGGGCCTCTTCATTGCGGCCATGGCGCTAAACGCCTGGACCCGCTCCCGCGCCGGGTCTGCAGAGGGTTCCTAGTACGGACTGTTCATCAGCCCGTGCCCTGCTCGCGCCGAGGCTGAAACCGGGAGGAGGCACACGATGAGCATCCTGTTGTGGGTCCTGCAGGTCCTCGCTGCGCTCCTGTACGGAGCGTCCGGCGTCATGAAGGTCTTCATGTTCGACACGGTGAGCGAGGGGGTCGCGTCCTTTGGTGCGTTGCCGCGGGAAGCCTGGATGACCCTCGGCATCGTCGAACTCGTCTGCACGGTCGGGCTGATCGTCCCTGCTGCCTTCCGCTGGAAGCCGGCACTCACGGTGGTGGCCGCCACGGTCCTGGCGATCGAGAGCCTCGTGTTCGTTTGGGTGCACGTCCAGTACGGCGAGATCCCGCCCATCATCTTTAGTGGCGTGCTGGGCCTGCTGATGGCGTTCATCGCGTACGGCCGGATGGTCCTGAAGCCGATCTCTTGAGCGGCGGGCCGGCGCTGATGGCACTGCAACCGTGACCGTCAAACATGCTGGACCAAAGAACCAGCATCACCGCGCGTTCGCGAGCTCCACGAACGCCGCCGCGAGCTGATCCACGACGTCGCTGGCGATGACGCTGTGCGAGCCGCGGGCGGCTTCGGCGAGATCGCCGGCCCGGCCGTGGATGTGCACGGCGATGCGCGCGGCGTCGTAGGGGGCGAGGCCTTCGGCGAGCAGCGCCACCAGCACACCGGTGAGGACGTCGCCCGTGCCTGCGGTCGCGAGCGCAGCACTCCCGGTGGTGTTCACGCTGACGCGGCCGTCGGGGGCAGCCACCACGGTGGGTGCTCCCTTCAGCACGAGTGTGACCCCCCAGCGTTGCGCCCAGCCGTGGGCGGCGTCGATGCGGCGCGACTCCAGTTCGGAGGCCGGCAGTCCGGTCAGGCGCGCCATCTCGCCCAAGTGCGGTGTCAGCACGCGCGGCGCGGGAGCCAGCTTCATCGCGGGCACCAGGCGGTCGTCGGCGGGCGACAGCGCGGTGAGCGCGTCGGCGTCCAGCACGAGCGGGCGCGGCAGGTGCGTGGCGAGTTCGCGAGCGAGCAAGGTCGCGCTCTTCTGTGTGGACAGCCCGCCGCCCACGGCCACGGCCTGCGCGCGCGACGCTTCTTCGAGGATCGCGCTCAGCGCGCTCACGCTGAGCGCGCGGCGCGCGTCCTCGCCAAGCCCCACGACCATCGGTTCCACCAGTTGGCTGGCGAGCACATCCTGAAGGCTTGCGGGTGCTGCCACGCGCACATAGCCGGCCCCGCTTCTCGCGGCGGCGCGTGCGGCCAGCACGATCGCGCCTGTCATGCCAGGGGCGCCGCCGATGATGAGCGCCCGTCCGGTGGAGCCCTTGTGGGCGCGCGGGTCGCGACGCGGCAGCAACTGCGCCAGTTCACTCGGCGTGGCGAGCGTGGCCGGCGAGAGGCTTGCCCGCTCGGGCGAGACCAGTCCGATGTCCACAACTTCGAGTGCACCCCGATGCGCGCGCCCGGGCCACAGCCAGTGGCCGCGGCGCGGATGCCCGAATGTCACGGTGAGATCGGCCTGCACTGCACCCGGGGCCACCGTGCCGTCGTCCGCCGACACGCCGGTCGGCAGGTCCACCGCCAATACACGCGAACCGCGCGCGCGCAGCCGGTGGAGCAGCCGGCAGGCGTCGGCCACGAGCCCGCGCGGAGCACCCTCGGCGCCGGTGCCGAGCAACGCGTCCACCACGAAGTCCCAATGGTCGAGCGATGCCGCGCAGCGATCGAGCGCTGCCGCATCGGTGGGGAACTCCACGCGCGCGAGTCGCGCGTCGAGCCGGTCGAGCATGGCTCGCGCATCGCCCTCGATGCGTTCGCGCGCAGCGCACACGGCCACGGTCACACGCGCGCCGTGCGCCGCCCACGCGCGCGCGGCCACATAGCCGTCGCCGCCGTTGTTGCCTGCGCCGGCCAGCACCAGCACGCGCATCGCGAGTAGTGAGCCCCAGCGGCGCTCGAGCGCATCGGCGACGCCCTGGCCGGCGCGCTCCATGAGCGTCTCGCCAGAGGTGCCCGCCGCGATCGTGGCCCGGTCGACGGCGCGCATCTCGGCGGCCGTCAACAGGTGCATGTCAGTGCCGGCGGCCGCGCGAGCGCGCGTCGCCCTTGAGGTCGCGGACGAGCCGCTTCTTGTACTCGCCGTCACGCTCGACGCGCGCGATCAGGTCCGGGTCGCTCGACAGGAACGGATAGTCGAACAACTCCGGCTCGGCCTCCTGCTCGGTGTAGATGCGTTCCTGCTCGTGGCGCTGGTACTGCACGGCGCGCTCGATGTTCTCGAACGCCTTGCCGGGCAGGAACGCCTCGTTGAACACATCGAACACGTAGACGTGCACCTTGCTGTCGATCGGCACGCCTTCGGGCGGCCCGTACACACGCGCACGCGAGGCGCGCACCTTCTCATTGGACATGCTGTCCTCCTCCCTGTCCGTGGGAACTCGCGGGCGTGTCGCGGCCGTTCATCCGGTCCACGATGCCCACCAGTTCGAGGATGTCGTTCACATCATGGTCCGCGCCGGACTCCTTCGTGTCGAAGGTGTCGCCATAGCGCGCGAACACCGTCATCATGCCGAGGCTCTTGGCACCCACCATGTCGCGCTCGGCCCAGTCGCCGATCATTAGCGACTCGGCGGGCTCCACGCCGAGGCGGCGCAACACTTCGCGAAACGGCGCGGCCGCGGGCTTGCGCTCACCGGTGTCGTCGAATGTGACCACGGCGTCGAACAGGTGCTGCAGCCCGAGCGAGCACAGTCGCAGCCAGACCTGGAACCGCGGCGCGTCTGAGACCACGCCGAGCCGGATGCCGCGCTTGGCCAGCTCCAGAAGGGTCATCTGCACGTGCGGGTAGAGCACCAACTCCGAGGCGCGCGCGCGGCGGTAGGCGACGATCCCCGAGGCGAGGATCTTGGGGTCCACCTCACCCAGTTCGCTCTCGAGCAGTTCGTCGAACACGCGCTGGAACTCGAGGCCGCGCTCGTCATAGATGGCCTGCACGCGGCGTCGAACCTCGGCGCGGTCCATGCGCAGTCCGGCGTCGATCATGCCGTCCACGGCGGCCTCGATCGAGGCCTCCTTCATGCGCATGAAGTCGGTGAGCGTGTTGTCGAGATCGAAGACGATCGCTCGGATCACGCTCTTGAGCCCCGGGTCCATGGTGCGGCGAGGACGAATGGCCGCGCATGAAGGCGGCCGCACCGCAGTCTACACGATTCGGCGCGTTGGGACGGCCGGGAGCGGCCTTCCCGCCGCGCTTCACCCCGCTGGCGACCCGGCCACCCCGCCCGTGCGGGCGGGAGCCGCGCCCGGGCGGTGGTGCGTTGTCACGGCCGCGGCTCGCCCCTAACATCATCCCCGCTGCCGGGCCGTCCCCCGGCCCGAACCCATGCGCAAATCCCCTCGACTCCTCATCGTCGCCATCGCCGTGCTCGCGGGCTGCAGCAAGACCGCCACCGAGCCCAGCGGCTCCACGGGCGTGCTCCCGCCGTCGCTCGTCGCCACCCAGCCGGCGCCGCGCGCCACCGGCGTGCTCTACGACGCCGAGATCTGGGGCCAGTTCGACCGCTCGCTCGACCCGGCGACCATTGGTACGAAGTCCGTGTTCTTCAAGTTGGATGGCCAGCGCATCCCGATCACCGTGGCCTACGAGATGGTCACGCGGCGCATCCTGATCCATCCCACGGTGACGCTCGACTTGCAGCGCACGTACACGGCGGAGTTCACGCCCGCGGTACTCGGCAGCGACGGCACGCCGCTGCCTGAAGGAGTGTTCTTCCAGTTCACCACCAACAGCCTGCGACGTCCCGCCTACGACTATCCGGTCAACGGCGTGGTCGAGGGCCCGCTCGTCACGCTCGGCTGGGGTGGCACCCAGGGTCCGGTCACCGATCTCTTCTACGAGGTCTACGTCGGCACCGACTCGCTGGCGGTCGTTCAGCGCGCCGTGCCCACACTGCAGCGCAGCGTGTTCACGCGCTTCGTCCCGAGCTCGCTGTGGCCGGCGGGGCAGCGAGTCTACTGGGCCATCACCAGCGAGAACTTCGCCACCAAGGAGCGCCTCGCGGGCCCGGTCCAGTCGTTCAGCGTGCTCGATGCGTCGGTGCCGGTGGACTCGGTGGAACTGTCGCTACGCGACTACGGCAGCAACGACATCCGCAATCGCAACACGCAGTTCTGCAACCGGGCCACGATCCCCGTCGGTCCGGGCTTCAACGCCGGTCTGCACTGGGAACATTCGCGGCTGCCGGTGAACGCACGCGTGGTGGGTGCCACGATGACGTGCAACCTCACCGACCTCGATGCGGGCCGCTTCAATAGCGTCAAGCCCGTGACCGCGTGGATGGCGCAGAACGACTGGCAGGCGTGCGCGATGTTGGCCCCCGGGCCACCGTACACCGAGCTCTCCGGCCTGCTCGCCACGGCCATCGAAGCGAGCCCCGCCCGCATGGACTTCACCGCGGCGAGGCTCGGCGCGTTCGCGGAGGCGCAGGCGCGCGCCCGCACCCTATTGCCCGGACTGGTGATTCGCTCGAACGACAACTTCAGCTTCCAGTCGCCGCTCTCGGCCACCCCCTTGGCGCAGCCGCGCATGACCGTGCGGTATCAGCGCTTGCCTTCTGGAGCGGCGCATTGAGCGGGGGCTCCACGGCGCACCTCCTCGCCGCGTTCGCCGCCGCCGTGCTGGTCGCGATGGCCGCGCGGGAAGCCCGGGCGCAGGCCCCGAAGCCGTGGGTGCCGCCCGGGGCGGATTCCATTCAGGCGCTTGCGAGCGAGGCGAAGGTGCGGTTCCGCGAGTCCCGCACCGACACCATCACCGAACAGAGCATCGTGCCCTTCGAGCGTGTCGCGCAGGCGGCGCGCCGGATGCTGCGCCGGATGGACCGGCACGAGCTGCTCGCCGCACCGCGGATCGAGGCCACGCTCGACTCGCTCGGACTCGACACCGACGTGGTCAACGACCCGTCGCTGCCCAGCATCGTGCTGGTGATGATCCGCAATCCCCACCGTCCGACCATGCAGGCTGTGGGCTACTTGATGTGGTACCGCGGCACCGACCTGCGCATGCAGGGCATGTCGTTCCCGCCCGCGGTGATGCCGCGCCTGCGGTCGTGGTGGAGCGCCTATCAGGGTTCGCCCTATTCCGCGGCCATCGTCTACCGCGGCCGCGGCCAGGAGCCGCGGCTGGGATTCAAGTACTTGAAGCTCTCGGGCGATGGCTACTACTGGGACCTCGTACAGTACGAGGGCAACGGTCCCGAGCTGGGCGCGGCGGGCGACGTGGCGTGGGCCGACCTCAATCGCGACGGCCGCCCCGAACTGCTGTCGTACTCGCCGGCTCCGCAGGACTCCGTCCTGACCGTGGAGTCGCCGGTGCACCCCGTGATCCGCGAGGCGATCTACACCGAGGGTCCGCGCGGCTTCCTCGCGCACGATGCGCGATTCGTGCCCGGGCCGCTCGAGACGCTGCGGCAATTCCTGTACTCGCTGCGGGCGGGCGAGAACGAGCGCGCACGCCGACTGCTCGTGGACCCCGACTTCCTGGAGTTCGCCCGGGCGGCCGGCTGGGCAGCGGCGCGATCTCCGCGTAGCTTTGTGGTGGACCGTCAGCAGGAGGGGCTGCCCTGGCCCGAGTGGCTGGGGGCCCGTGTCACCGGTGCCACCGGGACGCGGCGCTGGGTGTTCCATTTCACGCTCCGCGAGGGGCGCTGGCTCATCAAGGATTGGATCGCCGAGGAAGCGCCGCGGCCGGAACCGGCCGGGAGTGCCCCGGCGAGGACAGGAGGGCAACGCCCGTGAAGCACGCTGCGCGGTACTGGGTCGCGATTTTCACCGTCCTGCTCGCGATGCTCGCGGGTTGTGACCGCAAGCCGAAGCTGGTCCCACTGTCGGCCGCCGACAGCACGGCGACCGGGCAGGACTCCGTCTCGGTACTGGCGCGCGAGGCCACTCGCCACTGGGAGGCCGGTCACGCCGAGGAGGCCGCCGCGGTGACGGCGCGCGCCATTCGCGCTCGGCTCGAGGCCGATCCGTCGAGCGGATGGGCCGAGCGGGCGCGCGCGCTACTCGACGACATGAGCGTGGGCTCCGAGGTGGCGGGCAGCGGCACGGCCGCGGTGGTCAACCTGTTCTCCCGCGCCGAAGCCGACGGCGGTTCGTGGCCGTACTTCTTCTGGAGCGAGGGCGGCAGTGTGCGGATGCAGGCGCTCGAGGGTCGTGGCATGAGGCTGGTGGACATGGCGGTGCGTGATTTCGCCTCGGGCAGCGCCGTCGATTCCTCACAGGTCGCCGTGCTGTGGGGCCGCCGTGGTCCGGCCGGCCAGCAGCCACTGCTGCTCGCCTGGCGTCACGCGCGCGGCGGACGCTGGGACCTGGCGCAGACGCTGGGACCGGACTCGCTGGGTGGCACGGGGAGCGGTCAGTTCGACGATCGCGCGCTGGTCACGCGCACGTTTCGCTCCACGCCGCTGTTCGACGAGTGCGCCACGTGTCCGCATGTCTACCGCGAGCGGCGCTTCCAATGGGCTCCGTCCGGATTCGTGCGCGACGATGACCGCATGGTGCCGTCGCCCTACGCCACGTTCACGTCATTCGTGAGTGCGCTGGCGGACGGCGATCGTGAGCAGGCGCAGCGCTATGTGGCCGACCCGTCGCTGGTCGAGTTCGCGAGGCGTTACGAGTGGCACGACCCTGCGCTCGGCCGCTGGCGCGCCGCGCCAGGCACAGAGGCCACCGCACCCGAGATGGTGTTCTTCCGAGGGCGCTCCGACGCATTCCGCGTGACGTTCCAGCCGCGTGGCGCGGGTTGGGTGGTGCTCGGTTTCGAAGCGACGGCGCGCAGCGTCGAATGATCCCCAGCGCGTGACCGGACTCCTCTCGCCAAGACCTCTCGCTTCCGTGTCGTGCGAGCATCGCCTTGCCGGAGCGCCGGCAGGCCCAGCCGTACCTGCGTCGCGCCGCGCCCACTCGCGCCGTGCTCGCGGCTGGCGCCCTCGCGCCGACCTCGCGCTGCTGGTGTCGCTCACCGCGCTGTGTGTCTCTCGTGTGGCACCAGTCTCGGCGTCGATGGACATCGCCAACAACGGGCCCGTGCTCGACGCCGGCCGGTTCTCCATGCGCATCACCAATATCGGTGTGGTGGGCAACGCGTTCTTCAACAAGGGTCTGTCATTCGACCCGTCGTTCGAGTTCCCCAAGGGCAGCGGCCACGAGTGCCTGGAGCACGCCGAGTTGTGGGTGGGTGCGACGCGCGAGGACGGCCGCTCGAGTGTCTCGGGCGGGCCCGTGTTCGAGTTCCGACCGACGCTCGACAGCTCCGACGTGGTCTCCATGCGGTTCGCGGGCGACCGCGGAACCCGGGCCACGTACGACGACGACGGCGACGGGCAGATCGACGAGGAGTTCCTCGATGCGCGCGATAACGACGGCGATGGTGAGGTGGACGAGGACTTGCGCTTTCCCGCGCAGCAGACGGCGGCCTCGTCGTTCACGGACGACCAGAAGGAGTCCGTGGAGTTCGCGTACGAGAACGGCGAGCGGCACGTGCCGCTCGGACTGACCGTGAAGCAGGAAGCACACGCCTGGTCATTGCCGGGCTACGACAAGGTGGCGGCGATCCACTACACGGTCACCAACCACGGCAACGAGCGGCTGAGGGACATTCGCTTGGGCGTGTACGCCAACCTCGACTCGCGCGAGCGTTCGGGCGGCAGTGGCCACCTGGATGACGTGGTCTCGATGGTGGGTGACTCGATCACCATCAACGAGGGGGTGTCCGTCCTGCTGAGTGTGTTCATCAAGCCGTGCTTTACCACGCTCAAGGGCGAGTGGGCCGCCGTGCACGATGGCGGCGCGCAGTCGCAGGCGCCTTGGACCGCGCTGGTCGGCGTGAGCCACACCACCGACCCGCTCGCGCTACTGAACAACTTCGCCTACCCGGGCCAGCGCGAGGCGACCGCGGCGGCGCGCGCCCCGGGGCGCGACACCGCGTTCACCACGTCGGTGTTCTCGCTGTCGCTGCCGCCGCGGCAGGGCGGCCCGCCGAGCCTCGACGCCGACCGCCTCGCCGCGCTCCGCGGCGAGTTCGCCACAGCACCGCTGGACGAGGCGCGCGACTATTCCGTGTTGGTGTCGTGCGGGCCGTTCCCGCGACTCGACCCGGGCCAGTCGGTGGAGTTCGCGGTGGC
>CAZADU010000627.1:0-1683 GCA_964483945.1 uncultured bacterium | reverse complement strand
GCGGTTGCGCGTGTCCGTGTCCGGCAGATCCACGGCGCACATGAGGCCGCGGCCGCGGGCGTTCGAGAGCACGTCCGGCATCTCCGCCGACATTCGATGGAGCTGCGCGAGGAGGTGCGCGCCGACCTTGGCCGCGTTCTCGACCAGCTTCTCCTCCTCGATGATCTCGAGGTAGCGCATGGAGCGCACCATGTCCACGAGGTTGCCGCCCCAGGTGGAGTTGATGCGGCTCGACACCTTGAAGACGTTGTCGGGCTCCTCGTCGAGCCGGCCGCCGCCAAGCATGCCGCAGATCTGCATCTTCTTGCCGAACGAGAGCAAGTCCGGCTGCACGCCCAGCGCCTCGTGCGCCCAGAACGTGCCGGTGAGCCCCACGCCCGTCTGCACCTCGTCGAAGATGAGCAGCGCGTCGTGCTCGTGTGCGACGGCCTTAAGTGCCGCGAGGAACTCGGTGCGGAAGTGATGGTCGCCGCCCTCGGCCTGGATCGGCTCGAGGCAGATCGCGGCGATGTCGTCCTTCCGCTCGGCGAAAGCGCGACGGATCTCGGCAAGCGACGCCGCCTCGGCCGCCTGCACGCGCGCGAGCTCGGCGCCATCCACCGGGAAGCGCAGGTAAGGGTTCGACACGCGCGGCCAGTCGAACTTGGCGAAGTACTGGTGCTTGCGCGGGTCGGCGGTGTTCGTCATGGACACGGTGTAACCCGAGCGGCCATGGAACGCTTCGCGGAAGTGCAGGATCTGGTGACCCTTCTCTTCCTTCACCCCCTTGCGGAAGTTCTGGCGCACCTTCCAGTCCATCGCGGCCTTGAGCGCGTTCTCCACGCCCAGCGAACCGCCCGCCACGAAGAACGCGTGCGGCAGCCACGGGCGCATCGCGACACGGCCGAACACCTCGACGAACTCCGCGAACTCCGTGGTGTAGATGTCGGAGTTGGTCGGGTTCACGAGGGCCGCGCGCGTGAGTTTGGCGAGGAACTCGGCGTCCTTCATCTTCGGGTGATTGAAGCCGATCGGCAGCGTGGCGAAGAACGAGAACATGTCGAGGTAGTCGCGCCCGGTGCGCGAGTCGCGCAGGCGGCGTCCCTGGCTCTTCTCCAAGTCGAGCACCAGATCGTAGCCGTCCGCCAGCATGTGGCGGGCCAACGTGGCGTGCACCGCGGCGGGTGCGATGTGCGGCGTGTTCATGATGCGTCTCCCTTCGCCGTGGTTTCCACGAACGTGTCTTCCTTCACTGTCGACAACACCATCACCGTGCGTGTCTGGCGCACTCCCTCGTGGCCCGAGAGCTGCTCCAGCAGCAGCGTCTGTAATGCGGGCATGTCGGCCACGCGCACTTTGAGCAGCAGCGAGAACTCGCCCGTGATGTGATGGCACTCCAGAACCGGGTCCAGGCTGAGCACGCGCGCGATGAATCCCTGCTCGAATCTCGGGTGCTCGAAGAACACTTCCACGAATGCGGTGACCATCGCGCCGACAGCGGCGGGATCTACCACCGCGGTCCAGCGCCGGATGATGCCCGCGGCTTCGAGCTTCTTGACTCGCTCGTGCACCGCGGCCGTCGAAAGGCCCACCCGCTTGGCGATCTCGGCCTGCGCGAGCGAAGCGTCTCGTTGCACCAGCGTCAGGATGCGGCGGTCGGTGCCGTCGAGTACCCGTGCGATCGTTGCTCGTTTGACCATGTAG
>CAZADU010000626.1:0-1942 GCA_964483945.1 uncultured bacterium | reverse complement strand
CATCTCCCATCAAGCGACAATCGCCGTCCCGTTGTCCCCAGCGGGCCACGGCGGGCATGGAATCGAGTCATCCCTAACCAGGAGTCTGATATGAAGCTGAAGTTCACCGTTCACTTGCTGTCTCTCGGGCTGCTCGTGCTGGCGACTTCAGGCGCCTCCGCGAAGGCGGCCGCTGCGGCCTCATCAGCCTTCGCGTTCGCGCAGGCCGATACCATGGGCTCTCGGCTCGACAGCACGGCCGTCATGCCCGACACCGTCACGGCTACGCCGGACAGCGTGATGAAGACGCCAGTGGCGCCAGCGCCGGCTGCAGCCCCCGCCGTGGCTCCGGTCACCACGACGCCGGCTCCCGCAGCCGCGCCCCTGCCGGCGACCACTCCGGCTCCCGCCGCGCCCGCGGCCGCCTCGTCTGGCGAGGCCAACAAGATCTACTACGGCGGCACCGTGACGTTCTCGTTCGGAACCACCACGCGCATCGGCTTCTTCCCGATGATCGGCTACAAGGTCTCGCCCAAGCTGTCCGCGGGTGCGGAGATCGGGTACGAGTACGTGAGCTACAACTTCAACGAGTTCACGAGCAACTACGGTGGCAGCCTGTTCGGGCGCTATCGAGTCGGTCGGGCCCTGTACGCGCACGCCGAATACCAGGCCATGAATTACGAGATCTTCACGGGGACCTCGTCGAACCGTGAGTGGGTACCGGCGCTGCTGCTGGGCGGCGGCATGGTGAAGCCCCTCGGCGGACGCTCGGCAGCCTATGTCGAGGTGCTCTTCGACGTGCTTCAGGACAAGAACTCTCCGTACACTGATTGGACGCCGGTCGTGAACGTGGGAGTCAGCGTGGGCTTCTAGGCCGCCCCCAGGTCGAGCGGGCGGCGACCGTCGTCTGCACGCGGTCGCCGCCCGATTCGCGCCACTTCTACCAAGGAGTCTCGCATGCGACCCTCGAACACACCAATCGTCCTGAGCCTCGTGCTGTGCGCAGCCATTGCGCTGCCGGCCGGGGCACAGAACCCATCAGGCGCGCCCGCGCCGCTCGACCGCACCGTGTTGCCGATCGCCGCGCCGAAGACCGAGACCATCACCACGCTGGACGCCCGCGACGCGAAGGCGCCGCCGCGCTTCGAAGTGAAGGCCCCGCAGGGCGCGCCCAACGTGGTGATCGTGCTGATCGACGACATCGGTTTCGGTCACAGCAGCGCGTTCGGCGGGCCGATCCAAATGCCCACCCTGGACAAGCTGGCGGCCAGCGGCCTTCGGTACAACCGCTTCCACACCACCGCACTTTGCAGCCCCACGCGCACCGCACTGCTCACCGGCCACAACCATCATGCGAACAATGCCGGAGCGATCATGGAGCTGGCGACGGCGTTCCCGGGAAACACCGGCGTGCGCCCTAGCACCATCACGCCGTTGGCCGAGATCCTACGCCAGAACGGCTACAGCACTGCGGCGTTCGGCAAATACCACGAGACCCCGCCGTGGGAGGTCTCGGTCTCCGGCCCCTACGATCGCTGGCCCACGAGCTCCGGCTTCGACAAGTTCTATGGCTTCATCGGCGGTGAGACCAACCAGTGGGCTCCGGCCATCTACGACGGCACGGTGCGGGTCGAGCACAAGCAGACACCCGACTACCACTTCACCGTGGACATGACCGACCAGGCGATCAATTGGGTGAGTGCCCAGCAGTCGCTCACACCCGACAAACCCTTCTATATGTACTTCGCCACGGGTGCGACGCACGCGCCGCACCACGCTCCGAAGGATTGGATCGCCAAGTACAAGGGGAAGTTCAGTGGGGGCTGGGACAAGCTGCGCGAGGAGACCTTCGAGCGGCAGAAAAAGGCGGGCATCATCCCGGCGAACACAAAGCTCACCGAGCGCCCGAAGGAAATCCCCGCGTGGGATGGCATGAGCGCCGCGCAAAAGAGCCTCTTCGAGC
>CAZADU010000625.1:0-2894 GCA_964483945.1 uncultured bacterium | reverse complement strand
GGAGCGAACCGAGCGAACCGAGCGAACCGAGCGAACCGGGCGCACCGAGCGATCCGGTCCCGTTGCCAACGAGCACGCAAAGCGCGAGCGAGGCGGGTACGCCGCAGGGCCCGATCCCTCGGCACCCGACCCCACGCAGATCAAACCGCGCGGACCGCGAGGGCGTGAGCCGTGAGTGGCACCAGCGAGGTGTTCGTCGGCACGTCGGGCTGGTCGTTTGCCGACTGGGTGGGACCGTTCTACCCGGCCGGCATGAAGAGCGGCGACTTCCTCGGCCACTACGCAAAGCAGTTCGGGTGCGTCGAGGTGAACGCCACGTACTACCGCATCCCGCCGCCGCGCACGATGGAGCAGATCGAACGCAAGACGCCTGACGGGTTCCGGTTCATCGTCAAGCTGAACCAGGCGATGACGCACGAGCGCTCTCTCGAACCGTCACGGGTCGCGAGCTTCCTGGACGCCGTCGCGCCGCTCAAGGCCGCGGGCAAGTTCCACGGACTGCTGGCCCAGTTCCCCTGGGGCTTCAAGCGAGACGAGTCGAGCAAGGCGCACCTCGAGCGGCTGCGCGAGGTGCTACCGGGCGAGCCGCTGTGGGCGGAGTTCCGCCACGACTCCTGGATGCACCCCAAACTGCCCGAGTGGCTCAGCCAGCGCGACATCGGTTACTGCGCCGTGGACGAACCGCAGCTGCCCGGGCTGCTGCCACCGGTGACGCACGTCACCAACGGCACGGGATATGTGAGGTTTCACGGGAGGAACGCGAAGCACTGGTGGGACAGCGGGGGTGCCCGGGTGACTGCTGCCTCCGGCGGCACGACCGGGCCGCAGCGCGGCTCTCGTGAGCAACTCCGCTACGACTACGACTACTCCGAGAGCGAGCTCATGCAATGGCTCGGCCGTGTGCAGGAGATGGCACAGAAGGCCAAGCAGACCTACCTGTTCTTCAACAACTGCCACGCTGGCCAAGCGGCGCGAAACGCCAAGCTCATGCAGGAGCTGCTGCGGCGCTCCGGCCTCGCGCTCTGAGCGGGCGGGATTGCCGGCGGCTCGCCCGCGCCGCGTGCGGGTCGCGAGGGGGGGAGGCTGCGCCGACTGCTCGAGCTTCGGCCCGGATCCCTGCCCGCCGCGCGTCCGGTGCGTCCGCCCATGACAGAATCACTGGGGAGCGACACCCGCGCGCCAGCCGCCGTTGACGAGTGCCCGCCAGCACGGCTACGGTCCCGTGCGGCGCACTCGCGAGATCCCCCCACACGGAGGTGGCATGGACCAGGGACCGAAGTCCTATTGGGCCGAGTTCCTCGGCACGTTCACGCTCTGCTTCATCGGCCAGGGTGCCTGGGTCATGCAGCAGGCCAGCGGGACCGGCAGCCTGCTTGTGGTCGCAGCGGCCCACGGCTTGGCGCTCGCGACGATGATCTCGGCGCTCGGCACTTGGTCGGGCGCGCACTTCAACCCGGCGGTCACGTTCGGGTTCTGGATCACGCGCCGGATCTCGCTCACCTCGGCGATCACCTATTGGGTGTCGCAACTCGCTGGTGCGATCATCGCGAGCTTCCTGTTGCGCTCGATCGTTCCGGGCGAGCCCGGCGAGATGGTGCACTTCGGCGTGCCCCAGATCGCCGCGGGCGTGTCGGTGTCGCAGGCGCTGCTGCTCGAGTTCGTGCTCACGTTCTTCCTGGTCACGGTGGTATGGGGCACGGCCGTGGATGAGCGCGGACCCAAGCTGGGCGGGTTCGGCATTGGACTCACCGTGCTGATGGGCATCCTGATGGGCGGCCACCTCACCGGCGCGGCCATGAACCCGGCGCGCGCGTTCGGTGCGGCCTGTGCCTCGGGTGTGTGGACACACCACTGGGTCTACTGGGTCGCCCCCGTGCTGGGCGGAGCGGCCGCTGCGCGCATCTATCACTCGATGATGAAGTCTCGATGACACTTGCGGAGCCGCGCCCGGCCGCGTTCATCACACGCCCCCCGGGCCGGGTGCTGTTCCTTTGTGTTCACAACTCGTCGCGCAGCCAGATGGCCGAGGGCTTCGCACGGCAACTCGCACCGGCCGGCGTCGAGGTGATGAGCGCCGGCACCGAGCCGCGCGGTGTGCATCCGCGCGCGCGCGAGGCCATGAGCGAGGTGGGCGTCGACCTGTCCGGCCAATCGTCCAAGCACCTGGACGACGTGCCGTGGCGCGACTGCGACACAGTCGTCACGCTCTGCGGCGAGGCTGACGAGGCCTGTCCGGCACTCGCCGGCGACGTGCGCCGCGTGCACTGGCCGCTGCCGGACCCCAGTGCCGTTCCCGAGGCCCGCCAGCTCGAAGTCTTCCGCGACGTGCGCGACGAAATCCGTTGGCGCGTCGCCAGCCTGTGGCCGCGCAGCGGGTGAGGGCGCAAGGTCGCAGCGCGACAGGTAGGGTCGTCCGCCGGACCGGCGCCGTCCGCTGACGGTCGCCGAACTTCCACCTCTGGTTCTCACGCCGTGCACCTCGCTATCCGCTCGCCGCGCATCGCCAACGGCCGGGTGAGCACGATTAGCGCGTGCCTCACGCACGCCTCGAGTGACGCATCCGACATCGCATCGGCCAGCTCCGCGCCCAGCTTTGCTTGGGCGACCTTGAAGCCCAGGCTGCTCAGCGCTCCGTAGATGTCGTCGTGGCGAGCCTGAGCCGCCGCATCACGCGTCTTCGCACGCTTCGCGCTCGCTGCAGCCGCGACCTTGGCCCGTGCCCGCTCGCGCTGGGCGAGTTCGCGCTTCGTCTGGATGTGGTCCTTCCCCAGAACGCGCTCGGCCTCGTATTGGTTGTGCGGGCGGCACAGGACGCGAAGGTTCTCAGGCGTCGTCCCTCCGCCGTTGGCCAAAGGCACGATGTGATCGAATTCGAGCCGGCGGGTCGACTCGCA
>CAZADU010000624.1:0-4232 GCA_964483945.1 uncultured bacterium | reverse complement strand
CACGTCGCATGGCCCGGTGTTCTACCGATCCAAGCGCATCGGCCGGGGCGGCCGTCCGTTCACGTTCATCAAGCTGCGCTCCATGGTGCGGGACGCCGAAGGCAAGCGGCGCCAACTGAAGCACCTGAACGAAGCCGACGGCCCGGTGTTCAAGATCGCGCGCGACCCTCGCATCACGCCGATCGGCCGTTTCCTGCGCACCACCAGTCTCGACGAGGTGCCGCAGTTCTGGAATGTGCTGCGCGGCGACATGAGCCTGGTCGGGCCGCGCCCGCCGATCGCCGAGGAGGTCGCGCAGTACGAGCCGTGGCAGCTCCGCCGCCTCGACGTGCGCCCTGGCATCACCTGTCTGTGGCAGATCAGCGGCCGCAGCCGGATCGGATTCCAGGAGTGGATGCGGCTCGATCTCGAGTACATCCGGCACCAGTCGTTCCGGCTCGACCTCAAGATCCTCCTGCGCACCGTCCCCGCGGTCTTGTCGCGGGAGGGGGCCTACTGACGGGAGCGCACGCGAGCAGCTCCGCGCAGGGCGCCCGCCCAGAGGCGGGTTCCACGCCGACCACCGCCGCCCGCTCGACACCGCCCGCTTCGGCCCTGACGCGCGCCATCGTCGCCGCCACTCTCGTGGCAGC
Organism: uncultured bacterium; assembly: GCA_964483945.1. Taxonomy (GTDB): domain Bacteria; phylum Eisenbacteria; class RBG-16-71-46; order RBG-16-71-46; family RBG-16-71-46; genus JAIOPA01. The sequence continues at coordinate 3,600 of CAZADU010000624.1, read as the reverse complement.
GGCGATTCGCTTGTTCCGCCTGGGGCACCAGAGCCTGTGGATCGACGAGCAGTTCACGCTCGCGGCCGCGGGCCTGCCGGGTGGGCTTGCCTGGCCCGACCTGCTCGACAACGTGCACGGTCCGCTGCACACGCTCGCCGTATCGGTCGCCGCCTCGCTAGGCGGCACGTCCGAAGCGGTGCTGCGACTGCCCAGCGCGCTCGCCGGCATCGCGATGGTGCCCGTCATGGCGTGGCTCGCCGCTCGTTTCGCCGGCCGCGACACGGCGGTGCCCGCTGCGTGGCTCGCGGCCGGCTCGCCGTTCCTGGTGTGGTACTCGCAGGAGGCGCGCAATTACTCGTTCCTCATGCTCGCCGCGGCAGTAGCCACGGGGCTGCTGCTGGCGCTGGTCGAGAAGGGTCGCTGGGGACTGGCCCTGCGCTACGTGCTGGTGGCGGCCGCGGGCGCGCTCTCCAACCTGTCGTTCGCGCTGCTGCTGCCGTACCACCTGCGCCTGTGGTTGTCCCCCGGGCCGACGTGGCCGGTGCGCTGGCGCGCGCTGGCCGTGGCCGCGGGCCTGGCGTTTCTCGTCGCACTGCCGTGGCTGCCGGCCATCGGCAGCATCTGGGATTGGTCGAGGCTGGCGCCGGGTCGCGAGCTGGCCGCGGGCGAAGCGGCTCTGCGCGGTGAGAGCACGTTCCATGCGGCGGCAATCCCGTTCGCGATGCACGCCATGCTCATGGGCTACTCGGGCGGTCCTTCCCTGCGCGAGCTGCGCACCGACCCCACCGGCGCGTTGCGCGCGCACCTCCCCGAGGTGGTGGTGGCGGGGCTGGTGTTCGGTCTGCTGCTGGCGTTCGGCCTGCGGATCCTCGCGCGGCGGGGCCGATTGGCCGATACCCTGCTGTGGCTCGTCGCGCCAGCGCTCGTCGTGAGTTACTTTGCGGCGAACAACTTCAAGGTCTTCAACCCTCGGTACCTCGCGGTGTCGCTGCCGTGCGTGCTGCTGGTCGTGGCGGCGGCGTTCGCCGGTCTGGCTCCGCGCGCGAGGCGCGGATTCGGGGCCGCCGTGGTGTTGTTGTGGGCGCTGTCGCTCGGTCGCATGGCATTCGATCCGGTCTATGGCCGGGAGGACTACCGCACGGCACTGGCGCACGTCCGGGCCGGGCTCTCGCCGGGCGAGCGCGTGCTCGCCGTGGGAGCGCCCGAGCCGGTGGAGTGGTACGGGCGCGGGCTCCCCGTCTCGCGTTGGTGGCTGGGCTTTGCGGCAGAACCGGATCGCATGGCGGGCAGGCTCGAGGATTCGCTCGCCGTCGCACCGGGAACGTGGATCGTTTGCAGCCGTCCAGAGGACCTGGATCCCGAGGGACGCTTCGCGCGCTGGCTGGATGCGCGCGTCGCACCCGCGGACCGCATGTCTGCGAACGGCGTCAGGGTCTGGTATTGGCGGCGGGACGCGGCGCGCGAGCTCGCGCGGCCGTGACCGCCTGAGTCGCGGCGGGGTGTGCGCGCGGCTGACCGGGCTGCAGCCCGGGAGGGAGACGAGATGCGGGTCGTGGTCGTGGGCTTGGGATATGTGGGTTCGGTGTGCTCGGCGTGCCTCTCCGACCGCGGGCACGACGTGGTGGGCGTGGACACCAGCGAATTCAAGGTGGACTGCATCCGCCGAGGCGAGAGCCCGATCGTCGAGAAGGGCCTGCCCGAGCTGATCGCGCGCGCCGTGAAGGCGGGCAAGCTCACCGCGACCACGCGCATCGCCGAGGTCATGCCCGGCGCCGACATCGTGCTGGTGTGCGTCGGCACGCCGAGTGCCGAGGACGGTTCGCTCGACCTGGGCCACGTCAAGCGCGCCTGTGCCGAGGTGGGGTCCGCCCTCCAGGCCGGCGGCCGCTTCGTGACCGTGGTCATGCGCAGCACCATGCTGCCCGGCTCGGTCCTGGGCGAACTCGCTCCGGTGCTCGAGCAGGCCTCGGGCGGCCGCGCCGGGCACGAGTTCGGCGTCGGCTACAATCCCGAGTTCCTGCGCGAGGGCACGGCGGTCGAGGACTTCTTCGGCGCCGACTACACCATCCTCGGTGCCGGCTGCGAGCGCTCGGCCGCCGCACTCCGCCAGCTCTACGACGGGGTGGGGGGCGAGTTGATCGCGACCTCCATCCCCACGGCGGAGATGCTCAAGTACGTGAACAACTCGTTTCACGCGCTCAAGGTCTCGTTCGCGAACGAGTTCGGCCGTCTGTGCAAGCGCGAGGGCGTGGACAGTCAGGAGGTCATGCGCCTGATGCGCCGCGACACGAAGCTCAACATCTCCGGTGCGTACCTGTCGCCGGGCTTTGCCTTCGGCGGGTCGTGCCTGCCCAAGGACCTGCGCGCGGTGAACTCACGAGCGCGCCGCCACGACCTCGATCTGCCGGTCCTGTCGAGCATCATGCGCTCGAACGAGCTGCACGTTGCCGAAGCCGTGCACTTGATCGAGCGCTTCAAGCAGCGCAAGCTCGGCTTCCTCGGCCTGTCGTTCAAGGCCGGCACCGACGACCTGCGTGAGAGCCCCATCCTGCGCGTCATCGGCGCACTCGTCGGCAAGGGCTACGATGTGCAGCTGCACGACCCGAGCTTGGACATGGCCCGCGTGCTGGGCGCGAACCGCCGCTTCGTCGAGGACGAGCTGCCGTACCTGCCCGAGCGCCTGCGGCCGTCGGCCGACGACGTGCTCGCGCACGCCGACGTGGTGGTGATCGGCAACCGTTCCGCCGAGTACCGTACGCTCGGTCCCCGCTTCCGCGCCGGCCAGGTGGTCGTGGACCTCGTCGCGGCTCTGGACCGCGCCTCGGTCACGGCCGGGGACTACCATGGCCTCGCCTGGTAGGGTTCTCCACCTCTCCGAGAACCTGACGCTGCCGTTCGACCGCCGCGTGTGGATGGAGCTGAACGCGCTGCGCGAGGCCGGCTATCAGGTCTCGGCGATCTGCCCCATGGGCGAGGGCGGGACTCAGCCGCATGAGGTGCTGAACGGCATCGCCATCTGGCGCTACCCGGCGCCGCCGGCCACGAGCGGCTTCGTCTCGTACGTATGGGAATTCCTGTACTGCTGGCTGAACACGGCGTGGCTCACGCTGCGCGTGTTCGTCCGCCACGGGTTCGACGTGATCCACACCGCGAACCCGCCCGACACGTTCTGGGCCATCGCGCTGCCGTTCACATTGGTGGGTGTCAAGTTCGTGTTCGACCACCACGATTTGTGCCCCGAACTGTACCTGTCGCGTTTTGGTGCAAAGCGCGCCGGCACACTGGCGCACCGGCTGCTGCAAGTGCTCGAGCGCGCGCAGTTCGCATGCGCCGACCTCGTCATCTCGACGAATGAATCCTACCGTCAGGTCGCGCTCACGCGCGGCGGCAAGTCTCCCGCACAGGTCCAGGTCGTGCGCAGCGGGCCCAGCCACCAGCGCTTTGCCACGGTGCGCGAGCCCGATCCGATCCTCAAGCGCGGCCGGCCGTTCCTCGTGGCCTACCTCGGCGTGATGGCTCCTCAGGACGGCGTGGACCACCTTGTGCGCGCCGCACGCATCCTGTCTGACCAGCGCTCCGACGTGGTGTTCACTTTCATCGGCGCCGGCGACTCGTTCG
>CAZADU010000623.1:0-4821 GCA_964483945.1 uncultured bacterium | reverse complement strand
GGAATCGAGCGGTTGCTCGCCTGGCGCGACGGGGGTCGCTGGCATCAGGGGATCGCGGCGGGACTGGCCTTCGCCCTCGCGGCACTCGCGAGACCGCAGATGATCCTGATGCTCGCGGTCGGGGCGGCTGTCATGTGTGCCGGCCCGCGTACGCTCGCGCTCGGCCGGGCCTATTGGAGGGCTTGGGCGCCGCTGCTCCTCGCAGTCATGGTCGTCTTCGCGGTGAGCGCACTCACCGCGGACCCTGGGAGGTCGCATGGCGACCTCCTCGGTACAACGCTCGCCCGGTTCCAGCTCGACCGTCTGCCCCGGAAGCTCGCGGCGTTCGCGAGCCACTGGGTGCTTGCACTGCCACTCGCCGTGCCATGGGTGCTCGCGCGCTGGCGGCAGATGCTGCTGGATCCGCTCCTCGTGGCGATCGTGCTGCTGGCCGGCTTTGTTCTGCGTTCGGGCGCCATTCCCGCGATGACGTTCGGGATGCTCCCGATAGCGCTGCTCGGGGTGGTGGTCATCGCAGACGTCCTGCTGGATGCGATCCGGCGTGCCGACCGGGACCAACTGTGGTTGGGAACCTGGCTGCTCATTGCCCTGGCGACGCTCGCCTACGTTCACATCCCGCCCAAGTACCTCGTGCCGTCGGCACCGGCGGTGGCCCTGCTCGTGACGCGACTCCTGCGCCGCCAGGAAGACGGGCTTTCGCCCGCGGTCGGTAGCACCGTCGTTGCCGCGGGCGCCATGCTGAGCGTGCTGATCGTACTCGCCGATTCGGAGTTCACGGACGTGGGCCGGCGCGTCGCTCACGAGCACATCGCCCCCCGGGTGCGCACGGGTGAGCGGGTCTGGTACAGCGGCGCCTGGGGCTCGCAGTGGTACGCGATGCAGGCCGGAGCCGTCATGCTCGCGGACTCGGGTCCGAATCCCACGTCCGGAGACGTCATCGTCACGAGCAAACACACCGGCGGTCTCGACCTGCGCTCCGTCGCATCATTGGACTCGCTGACCAGTCTGCGCGTCAGCTCGCGGTTCGGCCGCGTCATGAGTCGCGAGGCCGGAGCCGGTTTTTACTCGAACTGGCTAGGCTACCTGCCGTGGTCATGGCACAACGGCGAAATCGAGGCCGTCACACTCTGGCGCGTGCGGTGGCGGGAGCAGTGATCCCCCAGGGCGTCGGTGCATCGAGGCCCTGACGTCCACGAGGACCGCTTCCCTCTGGGGAATCCAAGGCACACATCGCCAACGAGGCGTGTGGGGTCAATCGGTCGCGCCACTCCCCTCGCGCTCGTAAACCAGGACGCGATTCTGAGCCTGGCTCCGGTGATCGGCGGCCGCTGCACCCCAGTAGTAACGCGCTTCCCTGGAATCGGCTGACGGCGGCTCGACGCATCCTACCAAGCGATGGCCGGATTGCAGGTATCTCGTCGTCCACTGGAGGATCTCGCTTCGCGATGTCGGCCGCCGTAGCCACGAGGTGGAGGCCGTCACGAACACGACGAACTTCGGCTGAGCCGATTCCACCTCGCGAATCATCTCCTGCTGCATCGCCAGGGCGTGGGGCTGGTCCTCCATCAAGCCGTACATGTAGATGTGGCCCGTCGCGGAAAGCCGGTCGGCGTAGAAGTAGATCTGGGGCTCGGAGCCGATGACCACGACACGGTCGGTGGGTCCGGAATGGCGCTTGATGTAGTCCGCGATCGTCTCGGACTCCGGGAATGGATTGCTGCCGTACAGATGGCGACAGGCCGATTCGGGTGACATCCCGAACAGGAAGTCACGCTCGCGATTCAGTGCCATCACCACCGCGAGCGCGGCCGGCGAAAGCGCCAACAATGCCGCGAGTCTATTGCCGACCACATGCTGGAGGACGCGGCGCAGACCCGTCGTCGCGGCCCCCGCGAGCATCGCAACGGCGGGCAGGGCGAGCACGAAGTAGTGAGGCCGGAAGTTGAAGCTCAGGCTTGCGGCGACGACGGAACACGTCGCGAGAATGAGAAGCAGGATGCCCTGTGCTCGACTCGCTCGACTCCAGAGCGGCAGCGTCACGCCGACGGCGGCCAGTAGCCACACGACAGGCGCCGCCTGATAAACGGGGACGAAGGTCTTGATGAACCGGATGCCGGCATCCTGGAGAGGCACCTCGGAGGCGTAGGTGCTTGCGTAGGTGAAGACCCAGAACCAGGCCTGTTCGAAGACGCCGGCGGCAACCAGCCACACACCGACAAGGCCGACCGGCACGGCAGCCCCCAAGAGGAGAAGCGCCGCTCGTGTTAGCCCGATCTTCAGGCGAGCCCGACCGTGGAGCAGGACCCAGATGACTCCGCACAGCAGGAACAGAACGCCGGGCTGCTTCATCAGGAATGCGATGCCGAGAAGCACTCCGGCCCCTCCGATCGCCGCGTAGTGTCCCCTGCCGCTCTCGAGCCGGCCGACTTCCTTGCCCGGAGTCTTGCGTCCGAGCGCAAAGGCCAGCAGCAGCAGCCCGCCGAGTGCTGGGAGCACCACGAAGTGTGTGGCGTGCGCACTGGTCCCCTGCACGGACGGGCTCAAGGTCATCGCCGCGTACGCCGCGGCCGCCACCGTGCCCGCCCAGTCGTCGAACAGGCGGCTGCACAGCATGAAGACAAGCGCGATGGTGGCGACGTGGACGAGCGCGAATCCGAGGTGTACCCCGCTCGCGCTCTGGCCGAACAGCGACAGGATGAGCGCGTAGGCCAGGTAGATCCCGGGGAGCTTCATGCTATAGGCGAGCGAATACGGTGGAACGCCCTTGAGGATGAGCTGCCCCATGTAGGCGAACTCGCCCTCGTCTCGTTCCAGCGGCATCGCGCTGAGCCGCACCCGCACCCACAGGGCGAGTCCGGCCACCAGAGCGACCACCAGCCAGGAGTACCTTGAGCGCTGCGGCACCGCGCTCGAGGCTGGGGTGCTGAGATCCGGCCCCCGCTGAGGCGACTTCTTCTTGGGGCTCATAAGTCGAGATCCCCCTTCGCCCGAACCTCCGCCGTCTCATGCATGACAGTGGAGGATAGCAAGCTCGAGCAGGTTCTCCACGCTCGTGCGGTCACCCCAGCGGGTTCGATGGAGCTGCGGCTCTCGTAGCTTGAGCGCCAGCTACTTCAACCCCTTGATCACATAGAGCTCACTGCGCTGGTTGTCATAGGTGTACGCCAGGTGCCCATCGGGAGAGGCGATGATGCGGCTGAGGCCGGTGACGGCCGCGTGGGCCGGGTGTACGGTCTTCCACGACGTTCGCTTCCCGGTCGAGGCGTTCACGCGGTCCACCTGCATCGCCCCGGGCTGCGAGGAGGTGACGAACAGCGACGCGCCGTCCGCGGCCCATCCGATCACGCGATCCGTGGTGGAGACGCCGGGCAAAGGCTGGTAGGCGCCGGTCGCAAGCGTGCAGACGACGATGCGGCCGGTCGAATCCGCGGCGGCCACGAGTGAACCGTCGGGCGAGACTTGGTTGGGGCCGCGCAGCTGCAACCCTGGCGGCAGGAGGGCGACCGGATCGCGTCCCGCCGGCGTGAGCGCGTATGCGACGGGTACGCCACCGGGTCGCACGATTGAGAGCACCGGGCGTCCGTCGGGATGCCAGCCCACCCAGACCACCGACTCGATCTTGCCCAGGTCTAGCGCCTGCGGGATCCCCACACCCGTGGGGACGATCGTCACGGTCGGCGGTGTCGCGGCCGACACGACCAGCGCCCTGCTTCCATCCGGCGACAACGCTGCCTCGCGGCCCTCCGCGATCCGAATCGGTTGGTCCGCCGCGGGCCGCCACAGGAAGATCGAGCCATTGACTCCTGCGCTGCCTCCCCGAGCGGCCAACAACATCGTGCGGTCCGCGGAGAGTGCGGTCACATCGGCACCGTCGCGCCAGGAGCGATCGACCGGTGGCGCATCCGTGGCGTCGACGACTTCCGTGTGACCGACGTTGCGGTCGAAGGATGCGAGCACGTCTTGGTGCGGCGAGATGTCGTGCAGTGTGAGATATCCTGGCGCCCGGTACACGAGTCGCTGACGTCCGTGCACGTCGAGACCGTAGATGGGTGTCTGATTGCCGGTGCTGTCCTCCACCGCGTACCAGACTTCGTTGGAGGGCGTCCAAGCGAGGCCCCACCAGTCCGAGAACTTCGGCGTGGTCGCCACGACCTTGCCCTCTCGGTTCACGATCGTGACCACAAGGGCATTCCGATTCCGGAGATCGAAGAAGGCCACATACTCGCCCGACGGAGAGACCCGTGGGTTGGCGATCACGATGGCGTCGGTGCGCCAAACGGGGAACTCCAGGAGCACATGCCCCGCCGGATACTCGAGTGTCTCCCGCTGCAGGCTGTCGCGAACGACGATCATGCTGCCATCGGGAGCGTAGTCCGCGTACCGAATGCCCTCGAGCTGTGGCCGGGATGCGCCCCCGTTGAGCGACGCCATCGCCAGCGTGCCCCTGCGGGAATACGCGCCGCCTCCAACGACACTCGAGCCGGCAAGCGTGGCCAGCTCCCCCGTGCGCGAGACCGCGAGCAGGTCTGAGCCCGTGTACCCCAGTGGGCGGAAGTCCGGGCTGTCGAGGCCGGTGACGTAGAGGTCGCGCGGCTTGCGGTCCCAATCGGCGCTGTAGACGATGGTGCGGCCATCGGGCGCGAAGCGGGCGGCGAACACGAAGCCTTCCTCGAAGGTAACGGCCTTGTACCAGACGTCACCGGCGCCCGCCATGGCAGGTGACAGTCGCGCGCGTCCGAAGTAGCCCGCCACCGCGCCCAGCACGAGCGTCACGATTCCCACCGCAAGCGTCGCGCGTCCGAGCGGCACTCTCGAGCGTGA
>CAZADU010000622.1:0-3571 GCA_964483945.1 uncultured bacterium | reverse complement strand
GCGCCACCGTACTCGTCGGAGCGCAGGTTGGTGAGCGGAGAGATGAAGCTGGCGAGCAGGTAGCCGTGCGCCATGTGCAACTCGAGCAGGTCGAAGCCGGCCTCATCGGCGAACTTCGCGGAGCGCACGTAGTCGGCGACGATGGTGCGCATCTCGGCCGCCGAGAGTTCGCGTGGCACTGGGCTGGTCTCGCGATACGGGATGGGCGAGGCGGACACGACTGGCCACCCACCGCTCGGCAGCGGGTCGTTGTCGCCCTCCCACATCTTGCGCGTGGAAGCCTTGCGGCCGGCATGCCCGAGTTGGATGGCGATCTTCGCCGCGGAGTTCGTATGCACGAAGTCCACCACTCGCCGCCATGCCTCGGCCTGCTCGGGCTTCCACAGCCCCGTGCACCCGGGCGAAATGCGTGCTTCGGCGCTCACGTCCGTCATCTCGGCGAACACCAGGCCCGCGCCGCCGATCGCGCGCGAGCCCAGGTGCACCATGTGCCAGTCGTTGGGCATGCCGTCCTCCGCCGAGTACTGGCACATCGGCGAGACGACGACGCGATTGGGGAGCAGCAACTCGCGCAGCCGAAACGGCGTGAACATCGGCGGCGGGACGGCGGCAGGCGGGGCAGGCGCCGCGACGCCGAAAGCCTCAGCCGCGCGTTTCGCGAACCACCCGTCCACGCGCGCGACGAATGCGGGGTCGCGCAGCTTCAGGTTCTCGTGTGTGACGCGCAGGCTGCGCGTAAGCAGCGTGAACGCGAACTGCAACGGCTCGAGCGTCATGTAGCGCTCGGTGTCCTCGAACCACTCTAGACTTACCTGGGCAGCGCGCTGCAGGCTCTCCACCGCGGGACGCCGAGCGGCCTCGTAAGCTGCTAGCGCTTCGGGCACGTGGGTGTGCATGCCAAGCGTCGCGACCAGCGCGATCGCGTCCTCCATGGCCAGCTTGGTGCCCGAACCCACCGAGAAGTGCGCCGTGTGCGCGGCGTCGCCCATCAGCACGACGTTCTCGTGGTGCCAGCACGCGTTGCTCACGGTGGGGAAGCGGCGCCAGATCGAGCGATTCGCGACCAAGCGGTGCCCCGCCAGTTCCTCCGCGAACAGTCGCTCGCAGAACGCGAGCGTCGCCGCCTCATCGGCGTGCTCCAGCCCGGCCGAGCGCCAGGTGGTTTCCGTCGCCTCCACGATGAACGTGGAACCGCCGGGCTCGTACTGGTAAGCGTGCACGCGCCAAAGGCCGTGTGCGTCGGCCTTAAAGTAAAAGGTGAAGGCAGGAAAGGGCCGGGTCGTGCCCAGCCAGACGAACCGGTTCGGGCGCTCGTCCACGCGCGGCTTGAACGACTCGCGGTAGCGCTCGCGGACCAGCGAGTTCACGCCGTCCGCCGCCACCACCAGGTCGGCGTCGCGGAACTCCTCCAAATCGCGCACGTCGTGGTTGAAGCAGACGTGCACGCCCGCGGCACGGCAGCGCTCATGCAGCAGGCCCAGCAGCGTGCGCCGCGACAGGCCCGAGAAGCCGTGCCCCGTCGACACCAGCTTCTCGCCACGGTAGTTGATCTCGATGTCGTCCCAACGGTGTGCGTGACGAGCCATGGCCTCGGTGATGCGCGGGTCGGCCTTGGCGAGCGCTTCTTCCGTGGCGTCGGAGAACACGACGCCGAACCCGAACGTGTCGTCGGGCCGATTGCGCTCGAGCACGGTCACGTCATGGCGCGGATCCGCCTGCTTGAGCAACGCGGCGAAGAACAGGCCCGCGGGTCCGCCGCCGAGGCAGACGGCCTTCAATCGCCACGCTCCCCGAGCAGCAGCCCGGCGATGACGAGATGCTGGATCTCGCTCGTGCCCTCGTAGATGCGCAATGAACGAACCGAGCGGTAAAGGCGATCCACCGGGTGTGCGGCGAGCACGCCGGCACCGCCCAGCACCTGCACGGCGTCGTCCACGATGCGCTGTGCCGCCTCGGTCGCGTAAAGCTTGGCCATGGCGGCCTCGAGTGTGACGCGCTCGGCACCGCCGTCGGCCTCCCACGCCGCGCGATAGACCAGCAGCCTTGCGGCGGTCAGCTCGGTGGCCATGCGCGCGAGCTTCTCCTGCACCAGCTGGAACTCGCCGAGCGGTTTGCCGAACTGCCGGCGCGTGCGCGCATGGGCGAGCGCTTCCTCCAGTGCTCGCGCCGCCATGCCGCACGCGGCGGCACCGACCGTGGCGCGCAACCGGTCGAGCGTCTTAAGGCCCAGCACGAAGCCGCGGCCTTCCTCGCCCAGCCGGTTCGCCGCAGGCACACGGCAGCCCTCGAATGCGATCTCGCCCAGCGGGTGTGGTGAGGAGAGAATCTGAGGCCCTAGAAAGCGCAGGCCCGGCGTGTCCGCCGGCACCACGAAGCAGCTGATGCCTCGGCTGCCCGCGGTGGCGTCGGTGCTGGCGAACACCGAGTAGTAGTCGGCGATCCCGGCATTCGAGATAAACGTCTTGCGGCCGTCGAGCACATACGCATCGCCGTCTCGCCGCGCACGCGTCGTCATCGAGGCGACGTCGGAGCCGGCGTCGGGCTCGGTCATGGCGAACGCCGCCATGGCATCGCCCGCGAGTGTGGGCGCCAGCCAGCGTTCGCGCATCGCCTCGTTGCCCGAGAGCAGGATGGGGACGAGTCCCAGGCCCTGCAGCGCGAACACGGCGTCCGCCAGCGGGGAGGTGGCCGCGAGCGCTTCGCGCGCCAGGCAGCAGCCGCGCCAGTCACGCGAGCCGATCGGGGCGAACATCTCCGCCCGCCCCATGAGTGCGAGCAGCGCGCGTGCCTCGCGCCGGCCGGCGTCGTCGTCGGCCGGCTCCGGTCGCGGCGCCAGCTCGCGTGCGGCAAATGACGTGACGGTGTTGGCGAATCCCATTTGCGCTTCGCTCAGGAATGCGCGCACCGGACCGAGATCGGGCGTGCTCACGTGAATGTCGGCGCCCGCTTGGCGCGGAACGCCTCGTAGGCCTCACGGTAGTTGGGGTGCACCATCAGCTCGGCCTGCACACGCGCTTCGTGGTCCAGGGCTTGCTCGAGCGTCATCGTGGACTCCAGCGCGATCGCCTGCTTGCTCACCGCAAGCGCATCGGAGGGCCCGCGTGCGAGCTTCTCGGCGAATGCCATCGCCTCGGGGAGCAGCGCATCCTGCGCGACCACCCGCTGGTAGAGCCCCATCTCGTAAGCGCGTTGTGCGGTGATGAAGTCTCCCGTCATCAACAGCTCGCTGGCGTTCCCCTGACCGACGAGACGCGGCAGCAACCACGACACGCCCATGTCCGCGCCGGAAAGCCCGACCTTCACGAACAGGAACGCGATGCGCGCCGATTCTGCAGCGATTCGCACGTCGCAGGCAGCGGCGAGCACAGCGCCCGCTCCGGCGACAGTGCCGTTCAACGCCGCGATCAGCGGCCGGCGACAGCGGCGCATGTTGGCGACCACGTCGCAGGTCATGCGCGTGAACGCGAGCAGCCCTTCGGGGCTGCGGCCGAACAACGCGCCGATGATGTCCTCGACATCGCCCCCCGAGCAGAACCCCCTGCCCGCACCCGTGAGCACGATCGAGCGCACG
>CAZADU010000621.1:0-2793 GCA_964483945.1 uncultured bacterium | reverse complement strand
TCTTGCCAACCCTCGAATGGCCCACGGTGCCCTCGGCCTCGCGGCGTTCGCCTTGGGAGACTCGCAGCCCGAGCGTGCATTGGCGCTGGCCCGCGAAGCGGTCGAACTCGCCGCCGAAGCAGGCGCCGGTGGCCCGGCATGGGCGATCGTCGCCGACCTCGCCGCTCGGTTCGGCGAACGACGTGAGGCACTGGCGTACTTCGCAAAGGCGATCGATGTGTTCCATTGGCTGGGTCTTCGACCGGTGCTCGGCGCGTTGCTCGGGCGCGTCGCCGATCTGCTCGCCGACGACGACCCCGAGGCCGCGGCGGTCGTCCTCGGGGCCGGCGACTCCCTCGCGCCAGGGTTCGTCCAAGCCCCGCACGTCGTCACGGCGCGCACGCACACCGTCACGGCGCTGGACAGATCTCTCGGCACGACGCGCCGTCAGGAGCTGTACGCGCAAGGCCAGGCAATGGATGATGATGAAGCGGTCGCCCATGCCACCGCCGCCATCAGCCGGACCCTCGGCGACGCACCGCCCTGAGCGACGCGATCTGACTTCGATCCGGCTGCGAACGCGACACGTCGTTCGAGGCGCGGTGCGTACCTCCATTTCGCGCTCGGTGAGTTCGACCGGCTCGCAGCGGCATGATCGCGGGTTCTGCAGATCACGTCAGGCATGGGCTTGTCACCGAACTTGTCACCAGTGGGAACCGACTCAGAGCGTCTCGACGGACGTGACGGGTCTGCACGGAAAGAGCGCCCAACTCAGGGCTACTCGGCGTGCCTCAACGGGTCTCGGCGGTGACTTGTCAAGATCCTCATAACCCGAAGGTCGTGGGTTCAAATCCCACCCCCGCCACCATCGAAAGTGCAGGTCAGGGCCGGTGCGAAAGCGCCGGCCCTCTGCGCAAGACGGCCGACTTCTCTAACGGAACTTCGTCAAGCGATCTTGAGAGGGCGAAGCCGCTTCTGATCTCGAGTTGCGAGAGCAGTTGAGCAGCGACCTCGCTGTGGAGCGCGGCTAGTCCCGCTTCCGCTGCGTTGGCCGCCGCGGAGTTGGGCGCGCTCCCTCGTCACCTTGCCCGAGGTTGTATTCGAATCGGTCGAGGAGCTCGAAGAGCTCGTCGCTGATCCACTCGCGATCACGTCGTCGTCCGACACGAGTTGGGATGAGTATTTTGCTCTCTTCGAGGCGGTTCAATGCGGCGCGTGCAGCAGTGGGAGTGACGCCGTACTGCTCCGCAGCCGTTTCGGCGCTCACTACAGGTTGGGCAGGCAGCCCAAGGATGATCTTGCGGGCCACAGCGTCGCCACGTGGGGAACCGGCGCGGTCGATGAGTTCGGCGAGCAGGACATCGATCTGGCTCCAGAGTCCCTCCGTCGCACCCTTTGCCGTAGTGACGGCATCCGCGAAGGCCCCGATCCAGTCGTCGGCTCTGCCTTCACGGAAGTCGGTGAGTCCTGCGATGTAGCGCTTGGCGTTTGTAGCCAGCACGACACTGACCGGAGGTACGAAACGACGCGCGGCGCCGCGGCGTCGCAGGATCACATGGATAAGGCATCGCCCGGCGCGGCCGTTGCCGTCGCCAAATGGGTGGATGGTCTCGAACTGAGCGTGAGCGATCGCAGCTTGTGCGATCGCAGGAAGGTCATCGAGGTTGACGAACGCGACGAGGTCATCGAGCAACGCCGAAACTCGGTCAGGTGGAGGCGGGATGTACTCGGCGTTCGCCGGGCTCGTGCCGCGCCCGCCAATCCAGTTCTGCTGGGTACGAACAACGCCAGCGATGCGCTCATCGGCGGTGCCTTCGAGCAGGGTTCGGTGTATGTCGAGCAGGTCAGCGAGCTGAAATTGATGTCCCTCGGTTCCGATGGCGATCGCTCGCTCCATTGCTCGAATGTTGCCCAGCACAGCGCGGGCGGTGCCGTCCGCGGCCACCGGCTCGTAGGCGGCCAGCGCGAGCCGTTTGTTCGACGCGCGTAGTCCTTCGATGAACGATGAACCCAGTGCCTCGGCGCGCAGGAGGGGCGCGGCGAGTGTCTCCAGATCGTGTCCGGCGCCGGCTGCATTGACTTCGCTGAGCGCCGCGGTGGCCTGTGCAACCGCCTCGGCCGCGCGACCCGCGAGCGGTTCGTCCCAGTCGCAGATGGGATCAGGAACGAACGCCTGGAATCGGAAGGGTTGTCGGTCGCGGCGGGCGCCGTAGCCGCCGCCTTCCCAAAGGCAGTCAACGAGCTCAGGCAGCGGATCGATCCTTTCGTGCGTGCTGAGTAACGAAAGGAACAATGGAGTTCCTTTCGTTACGACATTCTTATCTACGGTTAGCTGCTACGCAAGGATCATCTCCGATCCTTTCGCAGCGCTTCCGGAACCTTCTAACGGATCTTCTAACGGACGAGCCGTCAGCAACTGGTATCCACAAGTTCTCGGCAGCACGGAGCGAGCACAAAAACGCAGGTCAATGGCACTATCCGACACGAGCGCGCATCAGGCGCGATGGCCTTGCACCTCATAACCCGAAGGTCGTGGGTTCAAATCCCACCCCCGCCACCATTGTGATGTCGCGAGACATCGGAGACGAGCGAACCCTCAGGGTTCGCTCGTCTTTGTTTGGGTGGGTCCTTTGGGTGCGCCGGTGGGTTGGTAGTCGCGGGTTGGGTCGATGGTGAGTTCGCGGAAGCTCGAGATGAACACGAGGAGCCACTGGGCATCGAGAATCTCGCCCGAGATCGCGGCCGCCTCGAGCGACTCGGCGATGTTGCGCAACTCTGGGTGTTCAGGGAGCGGAGGACCGACAGGCATCGACC
>CAZADU010000620.1:0-3784 GCA_964483945.1 uncultured bacterium | reverse complement strand
TCCCCACCCTCGCCATCCTCCACCACGAGCACATCGGTGGTGAGCACCAGCCCGCCGAGACCGCCAGCTTGCTGCAGCGCACAGCGCGCCACCTTCGCGGGGTCTACGATGCCGGCTCGGTCGAGTTCGCCGAACTCGCCGGTGAGCGCGTCATACCCAAACCAGTTCCCGCCCGAGCGCAAGCGCTCCAACACGGCGTCGCCCGCCGCTCCGGAGTTGACCGCGATCTGCCAGGCAGGTTGTGCGAGCGCCGCAGCGACGATGTCGCGGCCCACTCGCTCCGATGCGCGCAGCTTGAGCGACTCCAGTCCCGCCGCCGCGTGTAGCAGTGCGACGCCCCCTCCTGGCACGATGCCCTCTTCCGCCGCGGCGCGCGTCGCACCCAGCGCGTCCTCGACCTGCGAGCGGCGCGCCTCGCGTTCGACATCGGTGGCCGCACCCACGCGCAACACGGCGATCGCACCCGCGAGCCGAGCCAACCGCTCACGAAGCGTGTCGCGTGCACCGGCCGGCGCATCACGCAGTGCGCGCTCCAGCTCGGTGCGGCGCGCGCGGATCGCTTCCAGTCGGCCGCCGCCTCGAAGCACGGTGGTGTGGTCGCGCGCGGCAGTCACACGCTGGGCACGACCCAGCTGTTCGATGCGCACCGCCGAAGTTGCCAACCCGCTCCCCGGCCCGAGCAACTGCGCCCCGGTGGCGAGGGCCAGGTCCTCGAGCAGTTCGCGTCGCGCCGCACTGGGCAGTCCCACCTGCACGGCAACGCCCGGCACCGTGCCACGCAGCCGGTTCACGACCATCACCGCGAGCGCTTCGGTGCCGATCTCGGCACACACGCACAACAGTGGACGTTGCTGCTGCGCGGCCAGCTCCATGGCCGGCACAATGTCATTGGGGCGTACGATCGCACCGTCGGCCACCAGCACGAGCGGGTGGTCGAGCGACACGTCCATGCCCGCCGCGTCGGTCACGAAGTAGGGCGAGGCGTAGCCGGCGTTGAAGCGCAGCCCGTCCACGACTTCGAGCGTCACCCCCATCCCCGGCCCGTCTTCCACGCTCACCACGCCCGCCGGCCCCGCCACGCGGATGGCCTGTGCGATTAGCACGCCCAACTCCTCGTCCGCCGCCACGAGCGAAGCGATGCGCGCGACATCGCGCTCGTCCTCGAGCGGTCGCGCCAGTGCAGCGAGTGCGGTGAGTGCTGCGGTCACCGACGCGTCGATGCCACGCCGGATCGCCACGGGATTGCCGCCGGCCTGCACGGCCGCCAGCCCGTCGCCGACGATGCGGTGCGCGAGCACGGTGGCGGTGCTGGTGCCGTCGCCCGCCTCCTGCCCCGTGCGCACGGCCACGTCGCGCAGCATCTGCACGCCCATGTTCTCGAACGGGTCGGGGAGCTCGAGTTCCTGCGCGACCGCGATGCCGTCTCGCGTGATCGTGGGGCTCGCACCGTGCGCGTGGTCCAGCACGACGCTGCGGCCGCGCGGCCCGAGCGTGATGCGCACGGCGCTCGCGAGTTGGTCGATGCCGCGCCACAGCGAGCGGCGGGCGTCATCGTCGAATCGGACGCGCTTCCCCATCAGGGCTCCGTTCCCGGCCTCGACTCCCTGCACCGGAGTCGAGAGGATACCGTCAGCCGCCCGCGGGCGGCGCTCCGATGTTATCGGCGAGCTCGGCGGCCGGCTGCATGGGGACGTCAGCCCGGCTTGGGTGCGGTCCGCTTCTTCTTCGATTTGGGCTTGGCTGTCGACTTGCCCTGCGAATCCGGCCCCTTTTTGCGCTTCAACACCGGCTCGGGCGGCAGGATACCCTTCACCGCGGCCTTGAGCTCGGGCGGCGCATCAGGCCGGCGAGCGGCCTCGCGGAACCATTGGAACGCCGTCGCCGAGTCGCCCGCCTGCATGTACATGGAGGCGGCGTCGAACGCGAAGGCGCTGCTGTCCGGGTAGGCGATCGCCAGGCGTCGGAACTCGACGGCCGCACCGCGCCAGTCGTGCCCGCCGGCGAGCGTGCGCGCCAGTGAAACGCGGTCGGTCTGCCAGCGCGGATTCTCGCGCCGCTCGGCTTCGTCCACGGGTGTGGGCGCGGCCACGCTGTCGGTCGCCGACTCTCGCCGGATCTCGGCCAGCAGCCCGGACTCGTCCATGCGGAAGAAGTGGTCGGGTCCCGCCGGCTCGCCCTCGGCGCGCGCCGTGTACGAGCTGTAGTAGCCGGCCTTGAGCGTGGGGTCCTTGTACCAGATGCGCACAGCGGGGCCGTTGCCGGCGAGGAAGCCCACGTTGTTGGGCAGTCGCACGAACCACAGTCGCGCATGCGGCTCGAACTTCGGGTGCGTGACCTTCAGGAAATCGCGGATCTGGTCCACGAACGTGCCCGCTCGGCGCTGGTAGGCCGCCTCACCCCAATCCTGCGTTGGCGTCGAGGCCCGTCCCGCGCCGATCACCGCCAGAACGGCGATGAGCAGCATGGCCGGTCCCGTGCTGCGCTCGAACATCCGGCCCACGGCAAGCCACGCACCAAAGGCCGCGAACTGCGCGTAGTAGGCATGCCAGCCAAGCCCGGGCAGCAGCAGTGGCAACGAGCCCACGCCCCACCAGACGAGCCCCAGCGAACCGGCGCCCTTGGGCCGCGCGGCACGCCCGCCGAGCAGCACACCGGTCGGCCGCAGGTCGGCTCGCGCGAGCAGTTCCACGAACACGACCAGCAGGAACGCCGCACGCGTGCCGTCCCACCACACCGCCTTCCAGCCGCCCTCGGGCGAGGGCCACACGTCGAGTGAGAACACCGAGGCCGCGCTCTTGATGAGTACCAGCCAGGGTGCGACTGCGGCCGGCGATGGCGCGACCGAGGCCACCGCACCGCCCCAGAAGCGGCCGAGCAGCAACGGGTGCGCGCTCACCCACGCCAGCCCCACCAATATCGTGGGAGCCAGCTTGATCAGGTTCTCGGGCAGAGCCCGGCGAGAGACGAGTGCGCCGTGTGCCAGGAACAGCAGCGGCAGCGGGGCGGCGGTCTCCTTGCTGGCGAGTGCGAGCGCGTAGCCCGCCGCCGCCCAGCCGATGCGTCCCTCGTGCCACGCGATCAGTGCCAGTAGCGACAGCAGCAACATCCACAGGTCCTGCGCTCCTGCGGACCACAGCAGCAGCAGGCCCCAGCCGGGCAGGGTGGCAACACCCGCCACCGCGATCGCGGCCGCGGCTGCGCCCGCCAGTCGTCGCGCCAGCGCCCAATATGCTGCCAGCACGCCGGCCGCCAGTGCGAGGCTTGCCAGGTGGAACGGCCACTCGGCCGGACCGAAGGCACGCTGCAGCCACCAGTAGTGGAACTCGCGCGACCACGGCCGCCACCAATGGAACGCCAGGTCGCGAAAGCCCCACAGCTGGCCGAAGCCCTTGTCGCGCACGTGGTCGAGGAACACGTAGTCGTCGTTCAGGAACGGCAGGCCGAACGCGTCGCGAAAGCGCGCGAACAAGAACAGCAACAGCAGGAACAGTCCGACCGCCCTGCCGGCGGGCAGGGCCGTACCGCCGCGGAGCCCGGTGCGCTTCAGGGTCGCCACTCCGCGAGGAACACGTTGGTCTCACCCGGCACCTTGCCGCCTCGATTGGAGCAGAACTCCAGCCAGCGACCATCGCGGCTGAACATCGGGAAGCTGTCGAAATCCGTGTCGCGCGTGACCGGTCGCGGCTCGCCACCCGCCACTGGCACCAGCCACAGGTCGAAGTTGCGACCGCGCGGGTTCTCCCAATTGGACGCATAGATGATGGACTGGTCGTCCGGCGTGAAA
>CAZADU010000619.1:0-3029 GCA_964483945.1 uncultured bacterium | reverse complement strand
TGCCACTCGCCGCGAGCCTCCCCTGTCACGAGGAACTGCGGCCCAACCCAGTAGCCGAGCACCGCACTGGCGCTGGCGAAGTCCGCAAAGCGGTCCGCGCTGTCCCGAGCGAGGACCGTGAGGTAGCGCGTGCGGTAGCCGCCGCCCATCGTCCAGTAGATCTTGTCGCCGATCGCACCACCCACGTCGAGCTTGAGCGACAGGCTCTGCAGGCCCTGCGAGAAGAACGTGCTGGAGTCACTGGCCATTTGGCGCGTCGCAAGATCCGGCCAACTGGTCGGATCGGTGCCGCCCGAGCCAGACGAGCCGGGGAACAGGTTGCGGTTCGTCCCCAGCGGCAACGACCAGCCCAGTTCGAACGCGTACGGAGTCGTGCCCGCTGTCCGTGCGTAACGCAGCCCCAGGGCAATGTCACCGAGCCCGGAGGACGAATACGTGGTGGCGCCCTGGATGTCGGGGGCGACCGTACGGCCCACGAACGGGACCGCCATGATGAACGTCGTGTTCTTCTTCCAGCCGAACTCGGTATGCGCGCTGACGGCGCGCTCCTCGAATCGGGCGCCCAGGCCGACGCGGCTCCCGGTGGCATTCAAGTAGGTCTGGGTGGAGACGAAGCCACTCGCGAGCTCGGTGTAGAACTCGCCGGGGGCGAGTCCCCACGGCCCCGCCTGGGCGGCGGACGCGAGCGAGAGGACGACCGCGGCCCCGAAGGCGGCGGCAAGGGAACGGCGCAGGCTCATCGAGCCTCCTTGAAGGCTGGAATGTGGTCCCGGTGACAGGCGGGCCAGACTAATCGGGGCGGGCCCGACGGTGCAAATGCCGCAGCAGAGCCGCCATCGGCGACCGCCCGCACTCGTGTGAATGGGCGGGAAGGCTGCGGCGGCCGCGCGTTTCGAGCGATGGTCCCGCTCGGGCGGTGCTCTCGCGTCCGCGCTCGGCTGTGCGAGTATCCCCCGCCATGACTCCCGTCCGAGTGCTCGAGTGGGTGCGCTACCCGCTCGAGATCTGGAGCTTGCCGCGCGACCTCGCCGCGGGGCTCGCGCATGCGGTCTCCGGCACCGAGGTGTGGTCGCCCGCGACTCGCGAGGAGGCCGAAGCGCTCTTGCCCGAGGCCGAAGTCGTGCTGGGCTTCGCGGTGCGACCGCATAACCTGGCGCGAGCGAGCCAGCTCCGCTGGGTGCACTCGACGGCGGCGAGCGTGACGCATGTGCTGTTCCCCGAACTGGTCGCGACCGACGTCGTGGTGACGAACGCGAGCGGCCTGCACGCCGACGCCATGGCCGAGCACACACTGGGCGTGATGCTCGCGTTCGCGCGCAACCTGCACCGCTCGCGTGACGACCAGCAGGCGAGGCGCTGGTCACCCGAGACGCTGTGGCGCGACGAGCCCGGCATCGGTTCGCTTGCCGGCACGACGCTGGGGCTGGTCGGGCTCGGGCAGGTGGGGGGAGCGATCGCCTCACGCGCCCGCGCACTCGGCATGCGCGTGATCGCCGTGAGGCGGCATCCGGCCGCCGAGCCGGCGCCCGCGCACGAGCAGTGGCCGACCGCGCGCTTGGGGGACATGCTCGAGGCGGCCGACTGGGTGGTGATCGCCGCGCCGCACACGCGCGAGACCGAGCGAATGATCGGTGCCGCGGAACTCGCGCGCATGAAGCCCAGCGCCCGGCTCGTGAACCTCGGCCGCGGCGCGCTCGTGGATGAGGCCGCACTGGTCCAGGCGCTGCGCACGGGCGCGATCGCTGGCGCCGCGCTCGACGTGTTCGATGAGGAGCCGCTGCCGGCCGAACACCCTTTCTGGGCCATGCCCGAAGTGATCCTCACGCCGCATACATCGGGGCTGGGACCGCGCTACTGGGAGCGCGCGCTCGAGCAGTTCACGGACAACCTGCGCCGCTACGTTGCGGGCGAGCCGCTGCGGAACGTCGTGGATAAGCGGGCGGGCTACTAGGTGGACCGACTCGGAATACTGCTGGCGGGCGGGCGCGGTACGCGGCTGCGCGCGGGTGTGCCCAAGGCGCTGGCGATGTGCGCGGGGCGCACGCTGCTCGCTCGTGCGCTCGGCGTGCTCGAGTCGTGCTGCGACCGCGTCGTGGTGGTGGCTCCCTCCAAGATGGCGCTGCCGGTCCCGCGCTCTACTCGCGTGGGTGACCCGCCGGGTGATGGCGGGCCGCTGCCAGCGCTGGCCGCCGCGCTGGACGCGCGCCGCTACGACGAAGTCTGCGTGCTGTCGGTGGACCTGCCGCTCCTGAGCGCGGAAGGGCTGATCGCACTGCGCGCGAAGCGCGAGACTGGGCACGGCGTGGCCGCCTGGCCGGGAGGCATCCTCCAACCGCTCGCGATATGGTTGCTGCCGGAGGCGGGCGCGGGGCTGCTGCGAACTATTCGAGCAGGAGAGCAGTCGGCGACGCGCGCCATCGAGGAACTGTTCCTGCGCGTGGTGGAGGACGACGAACTCGCCACCATGCCCGGCGGGATCGATGCATGGCTCAACGTGAACACGCCCGAGGACCTCGCCCGGGCGGAAGCGACGCTCTTGCAGGAGGGCCGCTGATGGGCAGGAGAATCGGATGCAGGATGCGTACGGAGCGATTGCCCCGGTGACGCCGAACGCCGCCACGGATCCGCACCTGCTCACCCGCGCGCACGCCGGATTGAACGCCCGCCACCCGGGCACGCGCGCGTTCTGGTTCTACGACCTCGACGCCATCCGCGCCCGCGCGACACTTCTCCAGCAGAGCCTGCGGCCGTTGCGTCCGCGGCTGCACTACGCGCTCAAAGCCAACGGGCTGCCAGCGGTGGCGCGCGCTCTTCGTGAGACCGGACTGGGAGCTGACGCGGGCTCGCTGGGCGAGCTGGAACTGGCGCGCGCGTGCGGGTATCCGGCGGGCGGGCGCACGCTCTCTGGCAACGGCCGCACACCCGAGGAAGCCGCATGGGTGGCGCGTCACGGCGTGGAGGCGGTGAGTGCCGATCACTCCGGCGAGCTGGAGCTGCTCCAAGCCGAAGCCGCCGGAGCGGGCGTGCGC
>CAZADU010000618.1:0-6490 GCA_964483945.1 uncultured bacterium | reverse complement strand
GTGCGCATCGAACATCGAGCGCCACGTGGTGCCGTTGTCCTTGGAGCGCCACACGCCGCCACCCGCTGTGCCCACCCACAGCGTGTTGCGTTCACCCGAGACGCCGTCCATGCACGCGATGCGGCCGCTCATCACGCCAGGGCCGAGATGGCGCGCGCGCAGGCCCTCGAACGTGTCAGAGTCGAGCTTCCAGTCGTCCGCGGCGTGAACGAGCGTCACGCTCGCGGCGGCGAACAGGCACAGCGTGGCGATCCGGCGCGCAATGCGGCGCGCCGCGCGGATGGACATCATGACCGTGGCCTCGGGGCGGGTGACACTGCAACGGCACGGTCCCGGCACCGATAGGGTGCGGGACCGCGCCGCGGAGCGTGCATCTCCGGGCGGCACGCGAGTCATGCCAGCCGGCGGATCGGTACCGCTACTTCTTCTTAGCCTTCGTCGTCTTGCTGGCGGCAGCCTTGTCTGCGGCAGCCTTGTCTGCGGCGGCCTTGTCCGCGGCGGCTTTGTCGGCGGCAGCTTTGTCGGCAGCAGCCTTGTCGGCGGCGGCCTTGACGGAGTCCGCCGGAGCGGCGGCCGCTGGCATGGTGAAGCGGCTGTCGTCGAGCGGCACGTTCATCTCGATCTTGGTGAACGTCAGCTTCTGCCGCTGGGCCATGCCCTTCGCGCCCTGCTCCATCGAGAACGCCACCATGAAGCCGTCCACGTCCTTATAGTCCGAGAAGAAGCTCTCGCTCTCGAACTCGGTACCCCGGCGCTTCACCTTGCCCTCCTGTTTCACGAGCAGGTAGGTCTCGGTGTCGACATAGTGGTACTCGACGTCGCCGCTCTTCTTGGTGACCTTGAGCTTGAAGGCGTCGGCGCCCGCTACGGCTTCCTTGCCCGCCAACTCGATCGTGTGGGCCTTCGCCTTCCAGTCCATGAGCGGGCCGTCGAAGTCGGCACCATCACGCTCGTTCTTGCTGTCCTCGTCCGACGCGTACTCGGGGTCTTTCTTGCCCATCATCGGCATCTGCGACCACGACCGCTCGCCGTCGAACGCCTGCACTCCAGTCATGCCCTGGACGCTGAACTCGACGCGGCGCTTGCCCGGGCGTTTTTGCTCCATCACAAGCGGCGCTTCCATGCCCGGCCCCATCATCATGGTGCCGGTGATGCGGCGCGACTGGACCGCCTTCAACTTGTCGAGGCCCCCCTGGGCCTCGAAGTGCTTGGCGAGCACCTCGTCCACGGTCTGCGCATGAGCCGCTGGCGCGAGCAGCAGGCCGAGGGCGAGCAGGGGGATGAGCTTTCGGAGCATGTCGAGTGAACCTCCTGGATCGGGAATGGTCGCGCACGGGAAGCGCGTTGGCCATGGATGCCGCGGTACGTGAGCGGTGCTCCGCATACGAACCGCGGGCGCGACGCGTTGCAGCACCTACGGAGGGCGCGGCGCGCGGCGAGTCACGGTAAGCGCGCAGGGTACGGCAACGGCCCGACGACACACCAGCGCGGCGGTTGGCGCTACTGGCGCGGGCCAGCGCGGCGCTTGGACCGCTTCCCACCCTTGCCCGGCGGGGCCAGGCGGCGGGACGCGAGCAGGCTCTCGACCGCCGCGCGCTGCGGCCCGGCGTCCTCTTCCCAGCGCATCTCGAGTGAGTGCTTGAACGCCGCGCGCGCCTCGCGCACCCGCCCGAGCAACAACAGCGCCGTCCCGCTCAGCACGTGCCCCACTGCCGCCTCGGGGTAGCGACCCGTGATCTGCTGTGCCACCTCGAGAGCTCCGACGCCATCACGCATCGCCAGTTCGAAGCGCGCATGCGAGACCAACTGCCAGCCGTCGTTGGGAGCGAGCCGCTCGGCCCGGACGTAGGCGGCCCGCGCCGAGTCCGCGAAATCAGTCGAACCGGTGCGCAGCGCGCGCGCGCCGAGCGCATCCGCGAGCGCGGCCTGGCAAGCGGCGCGAGCCGGTGCCAGCCGCACCGCCTCCCGAGCGCAGATCGCACCCGCCTCCTCGAGCGCGTCCACGGTGCTGTCGCCCGCCGACGACGCCGCGGCGAGCGAGGCGATCGAAGCGAGCCGCCAGAGCAGGTCATCGTGCGGCCATGCAGTAGTGGCCCGTTGCGTGGACGACATGCGCGCCTCGGTGAACGCCCGCCACTCGCTGTGCGTGAACGCCGAACGCGGGCGATCGTCGCGCATGCTCCGCGCCAGTGAGAGTGCGCGCAGTTCGCCCGCGCTCGCGATCATCACCACGAACGCCACACCGGCCGCCACGATCGGCGACCATGAGGCCGCGGCGGGTACCACGCGGCGCGGCTGAGCCGTGGCCGCACCCGGCAGCGCGGTGAGCACGGCGAACAGCGCCGCGCCCGCAAGCCCAACGCTGTTGGTCGCACTGGCCGCCATCAGCGCGATCAGAGCGGCAGCCACGCCGGCGAGCCACGGTCGCTCGACGGGAGCTGCCTGCCAGGCGCGTACGAACTCGCGCGTGGCCGCCGCGACCCACGCCAGCCCCGCGAGTGCGCCGAGCGCACCGAGCGTGGCCAGCACCTGTAGCGGGACCGCGTGCGCATGCATGGGCAGCCCGGACCATTCCGACCGCCAGAACGCCGGCTGCTGCACACGCGTGAACGCGATCGCGAACGTGTCGGGCCCGGTGCCGAGTAGCGGGTGCTCGGACCACAGCGCGACCGCTGCGCGGGCCAGCTCGCTGCGCGCCAGGATCGAGCGGGACTCGAGCCCCTCGGCCATCCGGGCCGCGAGTGGGGCACCGGCTCGCCACAGGCCGAACACGAACGCGGGAGCCAGGCTCGCGAGCCCGGTCCACGCCAGCCGCCGCACCGGAGCTCCCGCCATGGCGGCGAGCACCAGTGCCGCGATCACGCCCGCGGCCGCCGCCATCCACGCGCCACGCGACAGCGTCATGAGCAGCGAGGCGGTGAGCAATGCTGCCGCGGGAATGTAACGTGCCGGGTCGGCTTCGCGCTGGGCGAGCCGCGACAGTACGAGTGGCAGTACGGCCGCCAGCACTGCACCGAGCAGGATGGGATTGCCGAGCGGGCCGGCCGGGCGCAACGCCGAGCCTCCCTGCGTTTGGTAGAGGTGCAGTCCGCTCCAGCCGAAGGGGTCGAGCCCCGCGAGCTGGAGTTGCGCGTACGCCGCCGCCGCAAGCGCGCTCGTCATGACGACGCGTAAGGTAACGCGGACGTGTTCCGCGTCTCGATGCGAACGCGCGGCACCCAGATGAAGCCCCGCCAGCGCGACCGCCGTGAGCAGCCCCTCGCGCTGCGCCAGCTCGCCCATCCACGACACGTGCGGTGCGATCCCGGTGACGGCCGACAGTGCGCACACCGCGACCCACGCCAGCACCGCACCGGTGAGTGGGCCCGGGCGCGTCGGGCCGCGGAACGCCATCTCGGTGGTGACCCACGCCAGGAGCCCCAGCCCGGCCACGCGCAACAACGCGGCCTTCCAGGGCTGGAACGGTTCCAGCAACCCCGGCCAGAAACCCAGCACCACGCCAGCGAGCGCGATGCGGACGACCATGCGAGCGGTGCGTTCTATCGGACGATCACCAGTCGTTCGACGACTCGCGCTCCTTCACTGTCCCGAGCATGCACGAAGTACACACCCGACTCGAGCGGGCGTGCGCCGCGAGCGGTGACCACCCAGCGGCCGGCCGCGCCGCCGCCGCCCGAGGCCACGCGGCGCCCGCGAGCATCGAAGACCTCGAGCTTCACCGGGCCGGTCGCGCCCGACCACGACGCCTCCGCCGCCGCTCGCGACGGATTCGGCGTCACACTCAGCAGGAATCCCGTGCGCGGTGCGACCGACAAGGGCGAACCCAGCGAGCGGCCGATGATCTTGAACGACAGCGCTCTCCCGGAGGCCAGTGTCCAAGGATCGTTCGTGAGCGCACGATAGTGGAACGCACCGATGCCATACGAGAACTTCTCATCCTCGGTCGCCGTGAGCGTGTGCGTGCGGTACTGGTAGCTCCTCGCGGATTGCAACGACAACCAATAGTCGTGCCCGGGAAGCAACTGGATCGTGTGGTCGAAGTCCACGGGCGCGGCCCAGCGCGGGCCCGGTTCATAGTGGAAGAAGTCTTGGAAGGGCGCCTCGACGAGCGGCGCGGGGAGCAGCGACGGCGGCTCAGCAAGGCCATCCGCGGCCAGGATGCCGATCCTCACCGGCGGCAGGTAGCGATTGTCCCATTGGTCGATGGCCAGCTCGACCCATCGCACCTCGACGGCCTCGGGCACACGGAAGCGCTGCAGGTATTCGTCCATGCCCAACGGCGCGATCGACTCCGTGCGGCGCACGCTCTGCACGATCCGCAGGTCGGCAAGCGCCCCGCCGCCATCGCACAACGCGAAGGCCGCCACCGGATGTGCGCCCGGCAGCGCGCCAGTCGAGCCGTACGTGACGGCAGCCGGCATGGCGGGGTCGCCGTCGGGTGCGTACTCGCCCATGAAGTGGTAGCCCCACGAACTGAAGAACGCGGTCGCCTCGAACGCGACCTGTGAGCGCGGCGGGTCCGCGACGCCCGGCAGGCTGCGCGTGATGATCGGCGGCACGAACGTGAGCCGTGGGATCGCGTTG
Organism: uncultured bacterium; assembly: GCA_964483945.1. Lineage (GTDB taxonomy): Bacteria > Eisenbacteria > RBG-16-71-46 > RBG-16-71-46 > RBG-16-71-46 > JAIOPA01. Next base: position 1,906 of record CAZADU010000618.1, on the reverse strand, counting down.
GTCGAGTAATAGTTCATGGCGGATGGATCGCAGAGCACCGTGCGCAGCGCGATGGAGAGCGGGTCAGGCGCAAGCGTGAGCGGATCCCACTCGACCATCTGCACTCTCGCGTACGTCCAGCCGGTCGCCGCCACGCGCAGACTGCACGAGACGACCGGCATGTTCTCTGGCAGCGGCTGGAGCACGCCATCCTCACCGTCGAGGACGTACGTGCTGCTCCCGCCTCCGCTCTGCGAGAACGGGTCGCACGTGGCGGCGGCCTGCGAGGGCGGCGCCGGGCCAGTGCGTTGAAGTGCGGGTGCGGCTGCGGCGACGGCGAACAGCGCCAGTGTGGCCAGCGCCGGCCATGCGCGATGCGGCGTGCGCGGGTTCATACAGGGGGTCTCCCTCGAGGCAGCAGATGGGGGATTCGGTTTTGAGTCTAGCCCTATCCCCCCCGGGCCTCCAACGAGTATTCCCCCCCGAGCGCTCAGCGAGCCGGGCTCGCGGCCCCGGCGCCAGCCATGTCGGGGCTCACGCGCACCAGAACACCCCACCCGGTGCCCGGACCGCCGGTTGGCGCGCTGTTGCCGCGCGCCAGGTACCAGAGCGCGCCATCGGCCGCGACGCGCAGGTCCACGGGGCCGGCCACGCTGGTGCGCCCGAAGCGCACCAGCCTTGTGGGGTTCCCTGGTGAGAGCCAACGAATCTCGTTGGCGCAGTAGTCCGAGAAGAAGTACCCGTCCTTCCATTCCTCGCCCAGTGCGGCCTTGGCTGGCGCGTAGAACGTGCCGCCGGTGACCGCACAGCCGTCGTCATGCTCGTAAACGTACAACGGGTCTTCGAACGGTGGCTGGCGAATAGGGCCTTCGGCGACGGGCCAGCCGTAGTCGGCACCCCGCCGGCCCTCGTTCACCTCTTCATAGCGGTCGCCCCCGACGTCGTTGACGAGCATGCGACCCGTGCGCGGATGGATGTCGAACGCGAATGGATTGCGCAAGCCTCGCGCCCAGATGGCCGCGTTGCGTCCGCGCGTCTCGGCTGGGAACGGATTGTCGCGCGGGATGCGGCCATCGGGGAGTATGCGCACGATCTTGCCGGCGGTGGAGGCCAGGCTGTGCGAGCGTGTGCCGTCGCCGGACTGGCCCGAGGCCGCATACAGCGTGCCGTCGCGGCCGAAGCGCAACGCGCCGCCCACGTGCAGGTGCTCGGCGTGCGTGTCGAACTCGTAGATGATGGTGCCCTCGCCCGCCGCCGTATCTTCGCGCGCGACGTAGGCGGCGATGACGTTGTGCCGGGTGGGCGTGAGTGCCGTGTAACAGACGAACACTCGCTTCGTGCGTGCGAACTGGGGGTCGAATGCCACGCCGAGGAGCCCCTCCTCCTGGAACGCGGTCGTGGGCACGGTGACGAACGCCCGCGCCAGCAGTCGGCCGCCGCGCACCACGCGGAGCCTCCCGCCCTGTTCGCACACGAACACGCGACCATCCGGCGCGATCGCCATGCTCACCGGGCTGTCGAGCGAGTCGGCCACGACCTGCTCGACCACGCCCGGGCGCAGCGCGTCCGTGAGTCGGTCGCCGGTCTGTGGCATGGCGGCGGACGACGGCGGCGCTAACGCGAGCGCGAGGGCCAGAAGGGCGGGGCAATCCAGCAGTCGCATCACTGGAGCCTAATGCCGGCTTGTTCGGCGCGCCACGCGCCATGCGCTAGAGTCCGGCGCGACATGAGCCAGACCGACTTCCGCCTGCCGGACCTTCGCTTCGTGCTTGGATGAACAGGCTCCGCCGGCCGCAAGCCGGTCGAAGGAGTGTCGCCCGATGAAAGCGGTCTACTTCGAGAGCTTCGGCGGTCCCGAGGTGTTGCAGTTCGGCGAGCGGCCCGATCCCGTCGCCGGCCCCGGTGAAGCAGTCGTGCGCGTGCGCGC
>CAZADU010000617.1:0-8304 GCA_964483945.1 uncultured bacterium | reverse complement strand
GATCGCGCCCGGAGGAGGCGTAGCCGAAGGAGGCCGCAGACGACCTTTCGAGGCTGGCCGAGCAGGAGATGACGCCCGCCTCTCGAACCTCGCCTCCTGCTAAGCGCCCTGCCCCTCGCGGATCCGGCGCACGATCTCGCTGGAGGACAGCCCTTCACGAAGCGCGATCGTGCAGACGCGGCCGCCGTGGGATTCCACGAACTCGCGGCCGACGATGGTCTCGGGCGAATAATCCCCGCCCTTCACCAGCACATGCGGACGCACCGCCTCGAGCAGCGCCAGCGGCGTGTCCTCGTCGAACAGGACGACCAGGTCCACACACGCGAGCGCGCGCACCACCGCGGCGCGGTCCCCTTCGCCGACGATCGGGCGCGACGGACCCTTCAGCCGGCGTACCGAAGCGTCCGTGTTGAGCCCGACGACCAGCCGGTCACCCAGCGCACGCGCCTCCTCCAGGTACTCGACGTGGCCGCGGTGCAGGATGTCGAATACGCCATTCGTGAACACGATGCGCGCCTCGGCCGTACGCCACAGCTGCAGTTTGGCGCGCGCCTCGGGTGGCAGCGCCCACGGCTCACTCACGCGAGCGCGCCCGCGAGCGAGGAGCGCAGCTGCGCCGGCGAGCACGTGGCCGTACCCACCTCGCGGATCACCACGCCGGCGGCGTGGTTGGCGAGGTAGCAGGCCTCGGGGTAGTCCGCCCCGGCCGAAAGGGCCAAGGCCACCACGCCCACCACCGTGTCGCCTGCACCGGTCACGTCAAAGACCTCGCGCGCCACGGTGGGCAGGTGCGTGTAGCGCCCGGACTTCTCAAACAGGCTCATGCCGCCGGGCCCGCGCGTGATGAGCGCGCACTCGGCGTCGAGCCGCTTCTGGAGCCCCCAGCCTACGCTCATCAGGCTGGCCTCATCGGTGATGCGCTGGCCCATGACCCAGCCGGCCTCGAGCTGGTTCGGCGTCAAGATGCTCACGCCGCGGTAGGCGTCGATGTGGCTCTCCTTGGGGTCCACCGCCACCGGGATGCGGCGCGCTCGCGCCAGACCGATCGCCTTCTCGAGCACGGGGCGAGTGATCACGCCTTTGCCGTAGTCACTCACCACCAGGCCATGGCAGCGCGGCAGTTCGCGCTCGAGCACCTTGAGCAGACCTTCGAGTGCGGGGCCGTCGGCGTCGGCACGCGACTCCCAGTCGGCGCGCACCACTTGCTGCGAGTGCGCGATGATGCGCGTCTTCATGGTCGTGGGCCGCGACGGGTCGCGCACGATCGCACGGGTGTCCACACCGCGCGCGGCGAACGCGTCGAACAACTTCTGCGCGCGCTCGTCCTCGCCCACCAGGCCGACCAGCACGGGCTCGCCGCCCAGCGCGGTGAGGTTGGCGGCCACGTTTCCCGCACCGCCCAGCGAACTGGTCTCGTTGTGGATCTCGACCACCGGCACCGGAGCCTCTGGCGAGATGCGCTCGCAATGCCCCCACAGGTAGTGGTCGAGCATCAGGTCCCCGAGCACCAGCACGCGGCGGCCGGCGAAGCGGTCGACGATGGCCTGCAGCGAATCGAGCGCGAACGCGGTGGCAGTCATGGAGGGCAGGTTAGGCGGCGTGCGCGAGGGGGTCAACGGTCGGGATGCGGTGCGAGGTCCCGGCGGCCGGCGGCGATCCCCGCTCGCCCCGAGGCCACTCCAGGCGCCCCGGCGGCACGCACCGCGAGGAACGCACGGGCGGGCCGTTGACGCCTTGCGGGCCGCTCTCTAGCTTTCGCGAATGAGCTTCCAGATCCGTCCCTACCTCCCCGCCGACCGCGACACGCTCGCACGGCTGCTCGCCGACCCGGCGGCGGCCACGCAGTGGGAGGTGTACGCCGGTCCCGATGGACCCGAGCGGCTGCTGGGCGACTCCTACATCCCCGCCGAAGGTGTGCATCTCGCATTCGTGGACGATGAACCCGCAGGGTTCGCTTACGCCATCCTGCTGCCCTCGGCGCGACCGTGGAGCATGCTGCGGGGCGCCGTGCTCGAGTCGTTCCGCCGGCAGGGCCTCGGGCGTGCCCTGCACGCCACGGTGAGCGCGTTCGTGGACCGGCAGACACAGCTCATGAACGTCCAGGATCTGGCCATCGGCGCGGCCGAACCGTTCGAGGTCTCGGCTGCGTTCATCGAGGGCCTCGGCTACCGGCAGGACCGCTGGTTCTGGTACATGGCGCGCCCGCGCGAGGCCGCCGCGCCCGAGCCCCAGTGGCCGGACGGCGTGACGGTGCGGCCGTTCGATGGCAGCGACGAGATGTTGCGCGACTGGAACGATGCCTACAACGATTCGTTCTCGTCCGCGTACCGGTTCGTGAAAAGCCCGCTCGAGGATGTGCGTGAGCTCGCCGGCCAGCCCACATTCCGAGGCGACGGGCTGCTGCTCGCCTATCGCGGCGGCCGCGTCGCCGGCGTGTGCTTCAACGAACTCCACGTCACGCGTGGCGAGGTGTCCACGCTCGGCGTGGTGCGCGCCGCCCAGGGACTGGGCCTTGGGCGTGCCCTGCTCCGCTGGGGCGTAGGCTGGATCGAGCGCGCGACGAACGGTGCCGTCACGTTGCTCGTGGACGGCGAGAACGAGCTCGCGCTGCGGCTCTATCGCTCGGAAGGATTCGCCGTCACGCGCTCGCGCCGCATCTGGGCGCAGCCGCGGCAGGGCGCTTGAGCGAGTCCCGAGCGGGCGGCCGTGGGGCCGCAGAGGGGGTCGCCCGAGCCTGGCGGAGCGGGCCCGCTGCGGTGAGCATTCTCATGCGTGGACGGCCTGAACTTCGAAAGTCGAGTTGTCCCCACCCTGCCGCAGGTCTAGCCTTAGGCCATGACCAGCCGTGACCGGGTGCTGGCCGCACTCCGCGGGGAGCCTTTGGACCGCCCGCCGCTCTCGTTCTGGGGGCATGTCTACCACCGCGAGTCCTCAGCGGCGGCGCTGGTGGAGCACACCCTGGAACGCTGGCGCCGAAACGAGTGGGACTGGGTGAAGCTCAACCCGCGCAAGCACTACCACGTCGAACCGTGGGGCGTGCGCTACGACTACCCTGGCACTCCCGATGCGAAGCCGAGTGTGGCGAGCTGGCCCGTGCGCACCCCGGCCGACTGGGACGGCATCGACGAGCGGGCACACGATCAGGGCGCGCTCGGAGAACAACTCGAGGCCGTGCGAAGGCTGCGCGACGCGCTGCCCGAGAGCGTGCCTCTGCTGCAGACGATCTTCACACCGATCGCGATCCTCGCCGAGCTGACCGAACCGCCGCAGGCGCTGAGAGATGCGTTGGCTCGCGAACCCGAGCGCATAGAGCGCGCACTCGAGGCGGTCACGCGCACGTTCGAGCGCTACGCGGCAGCGGTCATGCGCGCGGGCGCCGACGGCATCTACCTCGCCACGGTGGACTGGGGCTCGCGTTCATTCGTCACGCCCGAACTTCTTCGCCGCTGGTCGCGGCCGTACGACCTGCGGGTGCTCGCCGCGGCGGGGGCCTCGCCCTATCACACGCTGCACGTCTGCAAGGGCGACGCACTGCTGTTCGAGTTCGCCGACTATCCCGTGGGCGCGTTCTCGTGGGACGCGACCGCTCCGGGGAATCCCACTCTCGCCGAGGGCCTCGCGCGCCTGCCGGGCGCGGTGATGGGCGGCATCGGTCACGAGACCGAGCTGCAGCAGGGGCCCGAGGCCGCAGTTCTCGCTTACCGCCGCGCGCTCGCCGCGACCGGCGGCCGGCGCTGGTTGTTCGCACCGGGATGCTCGATCCCGCCCGCGACGAGCGAAGCCACGCTCGCCGCGCTCCGGGCGGAGGCCGGGCAGGGACCGGTGATCGAGGGGCATTTGCGGGGTTGATCCCTCGCGGGGCTCCTCATGTGGTCCGCATCCCGAGTGGGCTGCGGCAGTGCCCGGAGGTTTGCCATGCCCCGCACCGCGCACGTCCCCCTGGTCCTCGCGCTGGCGTTCCTGCTGCTGCCGCGTGCCGGACTCGCCCAGTCCGATCCCAAGCAACCGGCGGCGCCAGCGCCGACCGTGGGCAAGGCCCCGAGCCAGCAGACGTCGTCCTCGCGCGGTCGCCTCACCATGCGCGTGGCCGTGGGCGAGAAAGCACCCGACTTCGAGCTCACCACAATCGAGGGCAAACCCGTGCGACTCTCGAAGATGCGCGGGGACTGGGTGATGCTCGTGTTCGTCGAGCGGCGCGATTCGCTCGACACACTCGAGCCGATGGCGAAGGCCCTCCGTTCCATCGGCGTGCGCACGGTGGCGGTGTGCTTCGACAAGTCGCAGTCCATCCGGCACCACCTGGCCGGTCGCGACCTGGGATTGCTGCCGCTGGCGGACCCGACGGGTGAGATCGTGGCCCTCTATGGACTCATGAACGCCGTCCGCGACCAGAGCGAGCCCGGATTCGTGCTCATCAACCCGCAGGGCGACGTGCGCCTGGCGTTGCTGGGGCTGGACCTGCCCAACGCCGACGCGTCGAGGCTGGTGGAGTTCGCAGTGACCGGCGAGTAGCAGCCGCACACTCGCGCGCCGCCGGCGGCCTCAGGCCGCGGCGCGCCGGTGGCCGCTGGACTCGAACAGCGCACGCAACGTCGTCTCGACGTCGCCGAACGAGAATGGCTTGGCCATCACGCGGTCCACGCCGCGCGAGTGCGCTGCCTCTTCCTCGAGCTGGAACCCCCACCCCGACACGAGCACCACGGCGCACTCGGGCCGGCGGGCCTTCACGATCGAAGCCAGGTCCCAGCCCGTCACTTCGGGCATGCCGAGGTCGGTGAACACCACGTCAAACGTGCTTCCGCGCAGTGTTTCGATGGCGGCGATGCCGCCCAGCGCGGCGGTCACGTGATGGCCGCCACCGCGCAGCATCTCGGCCAGCACCGAGAGCACCGCCTCCTCGTCGTCCACCACCAGCACGCGCAAGGCCGTCGGCGCCGGGCCGTCGGCCTGCGGACGGTGCAGCACCGGCACGTCACCGGCCGGGAACTCCAGCGTGAACACGGTGCCGCGCCCGGGCGAGCTGTACACGTCGATGTGGCCATGGTGGCGCGTGACGATGCCGTAGGCCACCGACAGGCCAAGCCCGGTGCCCTTGATCTCCTTGGTGGTGAAGAACGGGTCGAAGATGCGTGCACGCGTGTCGTGATCCATTCCGACACCTGTGTCGCGCACCTGCACGCGCACGGCGCTGGGCTCGTCGGCACTGGTGATCCATAGGTCACCGCCCGACGGCATGGCGTCCACCGCGTTCAACACCATGTTCGTGAACACCTCGCGCAGCTCGGACGCCGCGCCCGCGATGGTGTGCGAGGCGCGCAGGTCGAGATGCACGTTCACGACCACGCCGCGGCGTTTCGCGCCCGCCTCCCAGGCAGGGCGCGTCAGCTCGACCACGCCGTAGAGCACGCGGTTCACGTCCACGGTCTCGAAGCGCTCGTCCTGGCGCACGCGCGTGAACTCCTGCACCCGGCGCACCGTCTGCGCGCCGTCGAGTGCCGCCTGCTCGATCACGCTGAGCTGCCGGCGCAGCTCGGGATCGTCCACGCCCTGCATGAGCAGCTGCGTGCGCCCGAGGATGGCGGCGAGGATGTTGTTGAAATCGTGCGCCACACCGCCGGCCATCTCGCCGAGGGCGTTCAGCTTGGCCGATTGCACGAGCTGCGACTGCGTCGCACTCAGCTCGTCATAGGCCGCCTTCATGTTCTCGTACAGGCGCGCATTGGCGATGGCCGCGCTGCACTGACCCGCGAACAACGTGGCCAGCTCGAGGTCTTCCTGCTGGAATCCGCGCGGGCCGAGGCGCGACAGCGTCACCACGCCCAGCACGTGATCGCGCGACATGAGCGGCACGCACAGCAGCGCACTCTGTTCGGGCGGCGTGCCGGGAACGGTGATCGCGCGCGGGTCGGCCTCGGCGTCGTTGACGATCTCGCCGCGCCCGGTCACGGCGACCGTGCCGGTGATGCCCTCGCCCAGCTGCAGGCGCACGGCCATCATCTCTTCGGCGTAGCTCTGGGCGTCGCACACGGCGGGCACCAGCACGTTCTCGCCCGGGTCGAATAGGAACACCGTGCACTCGTCGGTCTGGATCACCTGGCGGATCTGCTTGGCGATCGTGGACAGGATGGTGTTGAGGTCGAGCGTGTTGCTCACCGCGCGCGTCACGGTGAGGAGCGCGGCGAGCTTTTCGCCCTGCCCGCTCGCGGGCGCGCCGCTGAGCGAGGGCTCCAGGGCACGCGCGATCCCACGCGCCTCGGCGCGGGCGCGTTCGGCCCCCAGCAAGTTCGCGAGGGCACGCTCGAGCGCGTCCTCCAGAGCATCACGGACTTCGGCGGCCTGTCGCACTCGAGTGGGTTCCAGGACGACCTCCGGAGATGTGGAACTGCTGACCGGGGGGGGTTTCGGAGCGTCCGGGCGTGGGCTTGAGCCGCGAGAGCGGATTCTCGTGCCATTCGTGCAACGTGCACGAAAGCTGGTCCACTCTGCGGGAGCGGTGGCTGGCGCCTGACGAGACTGCTCACTCGAAGAAGCGGCGCGAACGTTATCTGCATCGCGGATCATAGCGTCTGGCGCTGGGTCGAGGTCGTCCACCGCGCCGGGGTGGTCGCGCCGCGGTGGTCGCTCGTGGAACCGCTCCGGGAGTGCCCGCCTCGTGCTCCGCTTCCCAATCTGATAGCACTCGCCCGGTCGGAGCCGCTACGGATCCGGCGCAAGACATCCGGTCATCGTCAGGTCCCGACCCCGGAGGACCCCTTGAGCCGTCGCTCGTTCACAGCCCTTGCCGCACTCTGCGCGCTGGGGCTCACCGCCCCGTCCGCCACCTTGGCCGCCGCGAATGAGGCATCCGTGATCGTCGCCTCGGAGCGCGCCTTCGCCGCAACTGTTCGATCGCTGGGCGTGCGCGACGGGTTCCTCGACTGGCTCTCGAACACCGGAATCGTGTTCCGCCCAGGGCCGGTGATCGGTCGTGGCGTGTACGAGAAGCAGCCGCGCGGCTGGAACGGGCTGCTGGCGTGGAACCCCATTCGTGCGGCCATCAGCGCCGACGGCAGGATGGGCTGGAGTACCGGCCCGTGGACCTGGCGCACCGACAGCACCGCCCAGAAGGCGGTTGGGCACGGCGAATACCTGAGCGTGTGGCGGCGCACCGCCGAGGGCCCTTGGAAGGTGGCACTCGATTGCGGCATCGGTCACCCCGCGCCAGCTGCGATCGAGACCACGGTGACTTACTCGGCCCCGGTGCCGGGCACAAAGCTCGGCTCGCAGCCGCTCGCCGCGCGGCAATCGCTCTACCAGGCGGACGCCAGCTTCGCGCGCACCTCGGTCAGCGAGAGCGTGCCGGCCGCCCTCGGTAAGTACGCCACAGACGACGTCATCGTGATGCGCGAGGGCTCACCGCGGCATTCCAGCCGCAGCGACGCACTCGCCGCGCTATCCGGACGCGAAGCGCAGGCGCAACTGGTCTCGACCGCGCAGTACATCGCTGACTCTGGCGATCTGGGTTACACGTATGGCACGTTCGTGACCGGGCCCTCGGCAGCACCCGATTCGGCGTGGTACGTCCACGTGTGGCACCGCGGCCCCTCGGCGACGTGGCGGCTGGCCTGCCAGATGGTGATGCCACTTCCGGCCAAGAAGAAGTGAGGGTGCGCAGCGGCCGCCATGGAACGGCGGCCGCTGCGCACCCTCGACCCGGCCGAAGCCGCAGCGCAGAGCCCACGCCTGAGCCGCACCGCGGAACCCGGCCGACAATCGCACGGCGGAGCCCTCGCCGTTCGCGGGCTGGCTGGCAGATACGCCGCGTGAATTGCTAGAATCATGCACTCCGAAGCCACCCCCACGGCCCGCCTCCACCTGCTCGCGCCCATGCGCCCCACGCCCCCCGCACCCCGCCTGACCCCATGCGCCCCTTGCTCCGCAACAGCCTCGCCGTACTCGTCGTGCTCGCCCTGGCCGCCGCCACACCCGCGACCGCGGCCAAGCGCGCGCTGTTCGACAACTTCCACGCCGAGCAGGCCGGCAATGCCGACTGGGTGATCGACAACAACCAGCCCACGCCGTCGCCCGCGCAGGAGGCCATCGTGCCCTCCACCCCGCGCACCTATTGGACCGGCGCGATCTCGTCGTGGGGCGTGGACCTCGTGAAGCGCGGTTTCACCGTCACCATCAATAACGCCGCGTTCACGTACGGCAACGTCGCCAACCCGCTCGACCTGTCGAACTTCGACGTACTGGTCGTGCCCGAGCCCAACACGGTGTTCAGTGCGTCTGAGAAGACCGCCATCCTGTCGTTCATCCAAGACG
>CAZADU010000616.1:0-4421 GCA_964483945.1 uncultured bacterium | reverse complement strand
GCCGCGGAAGGCGAACTCGATCGCCAGCATGGGCGTATTGCCGATCATGCGGCCGAGCGATCTCAGGCGCTGCTCGACCCTCTCGTCGATGCCGACTCGCACAGGTGATCCCCTCATGCCTCGATGGATGGGAAAGGCGAGGGCGACCTCGAAGAGATCGCCCCGCCCCGATGCCGGCGCGGCCCCCTCTGCTGCCCGGCCGATGTGCGGCCGGCCACCGCGCCACAACGGAACCAAGGCAACGCCCGTGCCGCCATCCGACCGGAGCAGTCCGGGAAGAAGCGCGCGCCTCACCCCGCAATAAGTTGCGACCACCAACGCCGACGGCGGGCCACCGGCGCGGGGACGGGCATGCGCCCGCAGAACCTGACAGCGAGGCATGCGGGCATGCCATGTGGCAGACGCACCGGGCGCACTCCGGTCCGCCCTCCATCCGGCGCCATCGCCGAGGCGCCGGATGAAGTCCGGGCATGGGTCGGCGGCAGCGGCGAGCCGGGCATCGCCGCTCCTCCTCTACTTGCCGCCAGGGCGCTCACGTCGTAGCGTGGGCGCGCACGCGCCCGCGCGATTCGCGCCCGAGCCACTCCTTGGAGACCCGGCATGACGGCCCCGACCACCCCGCAGACCCAGACCGCCGCCACCCTGACCCACGAGGGCAAGACCGTCTCGCTTCCCGTCGTGCGCGGCAGCGAGGACGAGGTCGGGATCGATATCGAGAAGCTGCGCGCCTCGACCGGCATCATCACGCTCGACCCCGGTTACGGGAACACCGGCTCGTGTCAGAGCGCGATCACCTTCATCGACGGCGAGAAGGGCATCCTGCGCTACCGCGGCTACCCGATCGAGGAGCTGGCGGAGAAGAGCACCTTCCTCGAGGTCTCGTGGCTGCTGCTGCACGGCGAGCTGCCGACCGGCGCCCAACTCGCCGAGTTCAGCCATGAGATCACCCGCCACACGCTCCTGCACGAGAACTTCAGGCGCTTCTTCGACGCCCTGCCCAAGGACGCGCATCCGATGCCGGTGTGCGCGGCGGCGGTGGCGGCGCTCGCCACGTTCTATCAGGAGCCCGACCGCGACGCGAAGCGCCTGCACGAGACGGTGGTGCGGCTGATCGCCAAGATGCCGACCATCGCCGCCTACTCGTACAAGCACTCGATCGGCCAGCCGTTCATCTACCCGAGCAACCGGCTCGACTACGCGAGCAACTTCCTCAACATGATGTTCGCGACCCCGTGCGACCAGTACGAGGTGGACCCGCTGCTGGCGCGGGCGCTCGACCTGCTGCTCATCCTGCACGCCGATCACGAGCAGAACTGCTCGACCAGCACGGTCCGCATGGTCGGGAGTTCGCAGGCCAACCTGTTCGCCAGCGTCTCGGCCGGGATCGGCGCGCTGTGGGGGGCGCTGCACGGCGGCGCCAATCAGCAGGTGATCGAGATGCTCGAGCGCATCGAGGCCGAGGGCGGGGACGCGCAGAAGTTCGTGGACCGCGCCAAGGACAAGAAGGACAACAGCCGGCTCATGGGGTTCGGGCACCGGGTCTACAAGAACTACGATCCGCGCGCGGCCATCCTCAAGACCTCCTGCAAGGAGGTGCTCGAGCGCCTGGGCGTGCGCAGCCGCCAGCTCGAGATCGCGATGAAGCTGGAGGAGATCGCGCTCAAGGACGACTACTTCATCAGTCACAAGCTCTACCCGAACGTGGATTTCTATTCGGGCATCATCTACAAGGCGCTCGGGATCCCGGTGAACATGTTCACCGTGCTGTTCGCGATCGGGCGCATGCCGGGTTGGATCGCGCAGTGGCTCGAGATGCGGCGCGATCCGGCGAACCGGATCGGGCGTCCGCGCCAGATCTACACCGGCGCCACGCAGCGGTCGTACGCGGGGATCGAGAAGCGGTAGCGCTTCCCCCCGCGGCAGGGCGACCCGCGGTGCAGGCTCCGGCCGCGGGTCCCCGAGACCGGCTGCTCAGACGTGCTGGTCGACCAGGATCGGGTTCCCATCGGGATCCACCGCGATGAAGCTGGCCGGCCCGGTGGTGCTCGTGTCCGCTTCCTGCTGGAACTGCACGTCCAGCGCCTTCAGCTGGCGCTGCAGATCCCGGATGTCCGTAAACGAGGCGAGCTTTTGCGCGTTCTGGTCCCAGCCGGGATTGAACGTGAGGATGTTCTTCTCGAACATGCCCTGGAACAGCCCGATGATGTGGTCGCCGTTCTTCAAGATCAGCCAGTTCTGCGCGGCGTTCCCGCCGAAGGACTTGAATCCGAACTTCTCGTAGAAGCTCCTCGAAGCCTCGATGTCCTTGACCGCCAGGCTGATCGAGAACGCGCCGAGTTCCATGTGTGGCTCCTTTCTATATCCGATGTCGCAGATGTCGCAATGGAGAAGCTGAGCTGACTTCTCGCGGCGTAACCCCTGGTCGGGTCGCGAACGGCTCCTGTCGTGCGACAATTCCAGCTTCGGCTAGAAGACGAACGAGACTGCGTAGGCCGCGCGCAGGGAGTTCACCGTCAATCTCGACTCGGACGTGAACCCGGTAGCGGGATCCGTGATTCGAAGCGTCTCGGACTTGCCAGACGAGTAGCCGAGGCCCAGCGAGCCGGAGAACATCTCCCCCTGCCACGAGACGCCACCCGTCCAGCCCGTCAGGTCGATCTGCCGGAAGAAGGACGAGGAGGGGTCGGAGACCGGCGACGCATCCGTGTAGAAGCCGGCGTGCAGGCGTGTGTGCTCGTTGAGCCGGTAGTTCCCCCCCAGCGCCCAGTTCGTCACGCTGCGCCATTCGTTCTCACGCGTCGACATGGACGGGGTCGTCACTACGGGGACCCCACCGACGAGGACGGTGCGCACGCCTGTCACGGTGCTCTCGAAGAGTGCGTAGGGGTCGGTCGCACCGTGGTAGGTCACATCGCCCTCGAGTTCGCCACGATCGAACTTGAACGCCACTCCCGCCCCGGCACGGGCGGGAATCCGGTATTCGAAGTCCGCCTCGGGATCGCGCAGCACGACGTCCTCGTAGCGGTCCGCTCGGTAGAGCCCGGCTTCGTAAGTGAGTTTGGAGCTGCCCAGGATGTGAAACCCCGGGGAGGCGGCGCTCAGGCCGACCACGACGCGCGAACCGATGTCCCACTGCGCCCCGGCGTGCAACAGGGCCTCGTACGAACTGCCATCGCTCGTCGAGGAGCGAGTGGCGGTGAGCACGGAGTCCACGGTGACCTGCCGGAACGTGATCGTCTGCCGCTGAGACAGGCCGGTGACGGCGACCCCGAGGCCCGCTCCGATCCGGACGGTGTTCCCGGCCCGGAATCCCGCAGCCAGGCCAGGGATCATCTGGGACAGCTCCACTTCCGTCGTGACCCCGAAGTCGTTCGCCTTGCCGGCGGAGCCGAACTGCGAAGCGCCGGTGATGGTGCCCGGCCGCCATTGGATCGGCGTGGTGATGGAGAAACCGAGCCGCAGGTTGTCGCCGTCGATGATCGGGGACCCCAGCACACCGCCAAAGAACGACCCGATGGACGCCAGACGGGAGCCCTTGGCCCCAATCGTGAGGCCCTCGAGCTTGATGTTCGTCTGCTCGTAGGCCGTTGCACTGGCGTTGAGTTGAGCAGTGGCGACCTTCACGAGCCCGGCAGGATTGTACCAGTTCGCGAGGGAGTTGCCCGTGCGGGCGATGAACGCTCCGCCCTCGAGGCCCTCCTCCTGGCCGACGGTGACTCGGGCGTAGTTCGGCAGGATCAGGTTGCCCGGCACCGTCACGTCCACGCTCTGGGCCTGGGCGACGGCTGGAGCCACGACGAGTACGAGGACGGCCCAGAGAGGCGCGCGCATGGAGACCTCCGGCGGCTCGAGCCGAGGGCGCAGCGTTCGGAAAGGGGCGGTGACGCCCTGCCGTCCACGGCGCCGCTCGTGGTTGTGCATCGGTTGGGGCGCAATCTAGCCCAAGCGGGCGGACCCGACCAGTGCGTGGCGGCGCGGCGGCGACCGGAACATAGGTGACTGTCCAGACCAGCTGGAGGGGTGGAGTAACCGTCATCGGACGGAGTGCCGTTCGCTCCTAACGAACGGAGTTCAGCCGTCGCGACGCTCATCGGACGAATGGCACGACCACGACGCTGCTCACGCTTCGTTCGCACGACGTGTTCGCCACCCTCCGACCGTCCCTGCACTAGAGATTCACACGCCGGTGTGTTTAGCACTTGTGACGAGTCACCACGCAGGCGGACAATATTGCGTAGCCTGGCGCTTCTTCCCACGAGCGACGCCGAGCCTGCGCCACCCTCTCTCCTCTCTCTCTCCGGGTGAGTCATGAGTCGAACTCCGACGACGATCGGCCTCGTCGTGTCTGTCGCCATGCTTACGAGCGCGATGGGGTTCGGCACCGCCTCGGCCCAGCCGGGCACGGTGCTCTCGTACCCGAC
>CAZADU010000615.1:0-2355 GCA_964483945.1 uncultured bacterium | reverse complement strand
CAGAACGGCGTTCAGTGCCACGGCGGCGGAGGCAGCCGCTCGGAAGTGGTGGCGGGTTCGGGTCGAAGCGTGGAGCTGAGGCCCATCACTTCAGGAGGGCATCTGGACCCCGGCACCGGTACGCATTCTCACTCGTTCAGCCGAGACACCACGCAGCATGCTCGTGGCTTCATCCTTGGCCCGGGCGGCCTGCCGTTTCTCACGCATGAACCCCGCGCCGTAGGTGAGCTCGGCTTCGTACTGGTTATGCGCCCGGCAGCGCAGGCGCGTGTTCTCGACCGTGGCCTGCCCACCGCGTGCGACCGGCTGCACGTGGTCGTATTCCAGGAAGCGCCGCTCGGCGCAGCGCTTCCCGGACGCACTCATGAACGTGCACTGGTATCGGTCCCGGTCGCTCACTTCGCGCCGCACGTGCGCCGGGATGTGCCGCGCGCTCCCGGAGCGTCGCCTGGCGCTCGGTCGCGAAGTGGCAGCGAACCGGCGCTTCTCGAGCGCGGCGATCGCGAGGTCCAATGCGTGGCCGAGCACCTCGTTGAGGTCGCCCGACGGCACCGCGTGCGAGAGCAGTTCCTGTACCCGGCGCAGCTTGTCGTGCGTGTCTTGATCCAGCGTCGTGCGCAGCTCGTACCGGCCGGGCGAGAGCGGCGCGACGCGGGGTCGTAGGGGAAGTGGTACCCCGGCGCCTGCGCGAAGGGAGTCACTCGATGGGACTACCCGCTCCAGCGCGGGTGAATGTGCACTTGTGTCCGTGGCTCCGAGCGAGAGCGAGCCCTCGGGCGGGAATGGCTGCTCCACGCGCGTGTGCTCGACGACGTTCGCGACTGGCGCAGGCTGCAACGAAGACGCCACGTCGGACTGGGGGAAACGCTCCGCCAGGAGCTGCTAGATCTCGGCCTTGGTCTTGTGAACCGCGGCGGTGAGCAACTCGGCTGAGTTCGCCGGGTCGAGGACCGGGGCCAGCACCACCACGGCGGTCAGGTGTAGCCGGCCGTCGGCGAGCATCTCGAAGATGAGCGGGAAGTCCCGTGCCGCTCGCGCCGCGCGGATGCGCCGAGCCGCTTCGTCCTCGGACATGTGCAGCTCACCGAGGCAGTACCGGTACATCGTCGGGTAGGCCGCGGGTAGGTAGAGCTTGCGGGCATCGACCTCGGCGATGTGTTCGAGCATCTCGGCGGTGGTGGTACGGTCACGCGTCACGAGCGTGGCAAGGCTGCTCAACAGGTCGTGGTCGGGGATGCAGGTCAGCGAGCGACGGGCCATATCGGACTCCCGCGGGGGCGAGGTATCGCGGGGGCGATGCATGATTGAAGCACATGCATTTTCGACTCTCCCACGTGAGCCCAGATCGCGAAACGCGGTCCCAGACGAGATCGCGCGTGTCCCGGTCGTTTACGCGCCCCAGCGGGCAAGCACGGCGCCATTGCGGGCATGCCGTGAAAGAGTGTCGTGTTGCGATCAGTCGAGCGCCGAAAGCCGTCAAGTCGATTCTTGCGTTCCAACCCCGCCCGTTCAGCCCCGGGCGTGAGTTGACGATAGCTATACAGGCCGTGGCCATGCCGTTTCCATGGAGCCTCGAACCGAAGCGCGCGCCACGCGGCCCATGAGGCGCCGGCGAAGCTTCCTCATCCACCCACCCCTCGCGTATTGTGCCCACACATGTCCCAAGGACTGATGATCAGCGTCGCAGGCGTGCGCGGCATCGTGGGCGACTCACTCGACCCCGCCATCGTGTCGCGCTTCGCCGCCGCGTTCGCGAAGGCGCTGCCGAATGCCGGCCCCGTGGTGCTGGGGCGCGATGCGCGCGTGACCGGTCCCATGGTGCGGCTCGCCGCCTGCGCGGGCCTGACCGCCGCCGGGCGCGACGTCGTGGACATCGGGCTCGCCACCACACCCACGACGCAGATGGCCGTCGAGCACCTGCATGCCGCCGGTGGCATCATCCTCACCGCGAGCCATAATCCCGCGCCGTGGAACGCACTCAAGTTCCTGAGCGCGCGCGGAGAATTCCTAGGCGCACGCGAAGGTCAAGAAGTGCGTGAGCGCTTCGAGACGAACCGCGACCTGTGGGCGCGTTGGGACCAGCTCGGCGCTGTGCGCGAAGAGATCGGCGCGCTTGCTTGGCACCTCGAGCGCGTGCTGGCCCTGCCGCACGTGGATGTCCCCGGCATCCGCAAGCGCGCGCTGCACGTGGTCGTGGACGGTTGCGCCAGCGTGGGCGGTGTGGCGCTGCCGGCGTTGCTCGCCGAGCTGGGTGCCAAGGTCACGAAGCTGGACTGCGAGCCCAACGGCGCATTCACACGCGAGCTCGAACCGCTGGCCGAGCACTTGAGCGCGCGCGGGCGAGCCGTACGCGAG
>CAZADU010000614.1:0-2310 GCA_964483945.1 uncultured bacterium | reverse complement strand
AGAGCACGAACTCGACGCCGCTGCGCCGCTCGTCCTTTGAGAGCACATCGCGCACGGTCACCTCGAGCCGGTAGCGGCCCGGAGCCAGCCCGGTCACCGGCACGCTCACGTATTGCCGCCGCACCGTGCCGAGCACCTTGTCCTGGCGGGTGAAGCCGAGCCCCTCCCCGTCGCGCTTGGGGCTCAACCAGCGCTGGATCCATACGCGGCGGTCGGGCGTGGCTGAGCGCACCGCGGTCTCGTACTCGAACCGGCCCTCCCCGTCGGTCCCGCGTGACAGGTGGTAGACCTCGAAGTAGGCCACCAGCGGTTGCCCGATCGCGACATGTCCGCTCGGGTTGGGGTCGAGCCGCACGCTAGCCACCGGCCCCGTCGGCAGGCCGCACGTCACCACCACGTCGCTCATCGCGAGTGAGGAGTCCGCAGCAGCGATCACCACCTTCTCGCGCGTCGAGCCGCGGCGCGAGCCCGCGCCCGCGGTGAGCCCGACCAGGTAGCGCCCGGGCGGCAATGCCACGTCGAAGTCCGCGACACGCATGTCGGCGGGTTCGCACGCCGAGGGCGACAGCGAGCGTCGCTGCCGGAACACTTCACGGTAGGCGCTGTCCAGCACGACGAACTCCGCGCGCAATGAATCGGCGGGCCCACCGGGCGCCGACAAGCCCGCGAGCAGCCGCGCGCCGCCGTCCGTGCCCTCGAAGCGCGCCAGCTGCGAGGCCACGTCGAGTGGCTCGACACCGGGCGGCAGCGGCGAGAATACGCCGCGCAGGCCTGGCGTATAGAGCAGGCCGCTCGCCGCCAGCGGGCCCGGGGACGGGTGCGGGTCCATGTCGAAGTCCATCGACACCGGCAGCTCGTAGTTCTCGGTCAGGCTGCGGTCGTTGAGGATCACGACCATGCCGAGCCGGTGGTAGAACCACACCAGCACGTTCATCGGGAAGCGGAGGTTGTTCCCGACTCCGGTCCAGGCGGTGTAGAGCATGGTGCCGACCGGGTTGTAGCGCATCTCCTCCGGCGGTCCATAACGTACGTAGATCTCGCCGCGTTCGTCCCACACACGCCGCTGCGCGTCATAGTAGAGCAGGTAGGCCTGCGCGACGCGCGACCAGTACTCGATCTGCGCCTCGTTCTCGGCGGTGGCGAGGTCGGGGTCGTGCTCGCGCCAGAACTGACGCACGAAGTCCTCGCGCCCCTCGGGTGAGAGCCGGCGGTACACCGTGGTGTCACGTTCGGTGGCCAGTGGTGCGAAGTCCTCGAAACGCTCGCGCACGCTGCGGCGGAGTCGGCCGATGGCCTGCCGGAACAACGTGTCGGCCGACAGCACCTCGCCCTGCCGATAGCGCGCCGACGCGGCCGCGAGCATCGCCTCGGCCCGGCCCGGGTCGGCCGCCAGCGCGCGTTCCGCGGCGGCACGCGCCGCGCGCAATTCGCCGCGCTCGATCTCGAGTGCGGAGAGCTGTAGCCACGCCTCGAGGCGCGTAGGGTCGAGCTGAAGACACGCGGTGTAGTGCTCGACCGCTCGCTTGAGCGAACGCGGCTCCACGTACTTGAGCCAGTCCCGCCGCCACGACCGGGCGAGTCCGAGGCGTGTCTCGGGGTCGTCGTCGGCCAGCGCCAGCGCGCGCTCGTAGCGCAGTCGCGACTGCTTCTGGTAGCCCGCCTGGGCATAGGCACGCGCGAGCGTGAGCAGCACATCGAGCCGCATCGGTGAGATGTCGTGCGCGCGCTCGAGTTCGGCGATCGCGAGGCGGCGCATCTCGATCGTGCGCATGGCCAGGCGCTGCTCGGCACTTGCGAGCAACCGGCCGGCCTCGGCGTCCCCGGCGGGAGCCGCGCACACCGGCCAGCCGCTGGCCGCGAGTAGCGCGGCGGCGAGCAGCAGCGACTTCACGAGGTGGAAGAGGATCGGAGGTGGGGTCCTGGCTTGCATGCCTGGTCGGTCTTCGGCCCGCCCTTCACGGGGAGCATCCAGGGAAGGCCAGCCCCGCCGCGAGGCGGACCGGGGCGGTGCGACGTCGGCTGGCCTCGCAGCCACACGAGTATCGAGGGCCGGGCGAGATGGGGTCAATGCGCATCCGCGCCGACCGCCGCAGCGCAGGCGGTCCCGAGCCACCACTCCCCACGGCGCCCGACGGCGCTGGGCGCGCAGCGGCCCGCGACGCGAGCGCGCAGGTCCGGGAGGGTCCGGGGCTGGCTTGACGCTGCGTGCGGCCCACCCGATATTGCGCAACGCGTGAAGAGTTCCTCAACTGTTCATCCGGGAGTCCCGATGCCCCGCCTCGATGCCGCCGCGCGTCGCCGCCGCCCCTG
>CAZADU010000613.1:0-3435 GCA_964483945.1 uncultured bacterium | reverse complement strand
CTTCTTCGCTCGTGGCTACGGCTACGCCGACCTCGAGCGCAAGGTTCCGGTGGAAGCTCAGCGCACGATCTTCCGGGTGGCCTCGGTGTCCAAGCTCGTGACCGCCACGGCAGTCATGCAGCTCGTCGAGCGAGGGCAGCTGGCACTCGATGCCGACGTGAACGGCTACCTGCGGCGATTCCAGCTCGCGCCCAGCTTTCCCGAGCCCGTCACACTGCTCGACCTGCTGACGCACACAGGTGGTCTTGACGATCGCAACATCGAGCTCAAGGCGCTTCCCGGGGCCGCGCAAGAGCCCCTCGGCGACTATCTCGCACGCCGGATGCCGGCTCGTATCTCTCCACCGGGGAAGTACCTGAGCTACTCCAATCACGGCATGGCGCTGGCGGGGTTCGTGGTCGAGGAATCCTCGGGGCGGCCGTTCGATCGCTTCGTCCACGACCACATCTTCACCCCGCTCGGCATGAAGCGGAGCAGCTTCGCCTCCGCGGCAGTGCCCGAGGACATGGCCCTGGGCTACGACGATTCCGATCCGCCCCGTCTCGTGCCCGCCGACTTCGTCAAGACGGTCCCGGCGTCCATGCTGACGACGACCGGAGCGGACATGGGCCGGTTCGCGATCGCCCATCTCCAGAACGGGTACCTGGGCGCGGAACGCATCCTCGAGGACCGACTCGCGCAGGAGATGCACCGTCGGCAGTTCGCGCAGGACTCGCTCCTGCCCGGTATCGCGCTCGGGTTCTGGGAGCGCTTCCAGAACGGCGAACGCGCATTGTGGCACGACGGCGATGGGGCTGGCTTCGCGAGCCTGCTCTATCTGCTGCCCGCGCATGGCACGGGGTTCTTCCTCGCGTTCAATGGACGAGGTGGCAGTGCTGCCCGAGTCGCCATCCTGAAGGCGCTGCTCGATCGCTACTTCCCCGAGCAGCGGCCGGTGGTGACGCGAGTACCCTTCGCCGGCGGAGCGCACGAGGCGCGGCGATGTGCGGGTCTCTACGCGTACAATCGCTATGGACATCGGGGAATCGAGAAGCTCGTGAGCCTAAAGACCCAGGTCCAGGTCCGCCATGCCGCGGGAGACACGCTCGAGTTCCTCGGGAACCGCTACGTGGCGATTGCGCCGCTTCGCTTCCAGCGGCTGGACGGCCGCAGTCATCTGGTGTTCGAGGCGGATGCCCGGAACCGCATCGTGAACCTGTTCACCGGCGAATCGATGGCACGCGTCTACGAACGGCTGCCGGGGTACGAGGCCGCGCGCGTCCAGTTGGGCGTCGTCGGCTTGTGCGTCGGGATCTTCCTCTGGACTGCGCTGCTTTGGCCGCTGGCCCTGGTCGCAGGGCGTGCGCGCGCTGGCGCTCGAGGGGCCGGCCTGCTGCGCCGGCCCGAGATCGTCGCGATCGTGCTGTGCGGGCTGAACCTGGTGTTCCTGGTCGGCATCGCGGCGTACCTGCTGAAGTCGCCTTCACCGCTGGAGTACGGAGTGCCGGTTCAGTTCGTCGCGCTGCTCACCCTGCCGCTGTTATCCGCTCTGCTCACCGCGGTGCTGGTCGCGGAATGCGTGAGGAAGCACTCGGATGCGGCGACATCGGGCGCGTCGCGATTCCAGCACACACTGGTTGCGATCGCTGCGGTGGGATTCGTGGCGTGGCTGGCGGAGTGGAACCTGCTCGGGTACCGTTTCTGAACGGGTGACGCTGGGAGAACAAGCGCTCGGGAAGAATTTCGCCGCGGCGGGCGGCGAGTTCACGCTTCGCTGACGAGGGCAGGTCGGCGCGGGGCGATAACGTCGCTCACGCGCAACCGCAGTCCACATGAAACTCCAATGGGCGGCCGGTGAAGGCCGCAGGACACAATGGCTCGTCCGCGCTTCGGGACACTCTCGGTGGAACGACGATACGACCTGCTGTTGTCGCTCTCGGGTCGCATCCGCTCGACGCTGAGCCTTGATGAGGTCCTCGAGCACGTGCTCGACGCGGTCCAGGCCGCGGTGCCCTACGACGCAGCCGGCATCTTCGTCCTCCACCGCGCCGCTCCCCAGCGGCATCCCGGCAATCCCCTGCAGGTCATCGCGGGCATCGTCCAGCGCGGGTTCGACTCGCGGCCTCCCGAGAACGACTTGATGCTCATGAGCGGCCACGGTCTGGTCGGTCACGTCATCCGCACCGGGGAGGTCGTGGACGTGCCCGACGTGAGCCAGGATCCGCGTTACGTCGTCGGCCGCGAGAGCACGCGGTCCGAGATCGCGGTCCCCATCATGGGCCCCAGCGAACCGGTCGGCTGCCTCAACCTCGAGAGTGACGAGCTGGATGCGTTCGACGAGCAAGATCTGGAGATCCTGCACGTTTTCGCAGACGCGGCCTCCGGCGCGATCGGGCGCGTGCTGCTGCATCGCGAACTCATGGAGCGCCGGCGCATCGAGCACCAGATGCACCTCGCCCAGGAGGTGCAAAAGCGCCTGCTTCCCGAACAGGCCCCGCGCGTGGCGGGCTACGAGATCGAGGGGATGTGTCTGCCGACGTTCGAGATCGGCGGCGACTACTACGACTGCATCAGGCTATCCGAGGACATGCTGGGACTGGTCATCGCCGATGTGTCCGGGAAGGGTATCGCGGCGGCACTCAGCATGACCGCGTTCCGTTCCGTCCTGCGGTCGCAGGCGAGGCGGCGGCGCGAGCCTTCGCACCTGGCGAATCGCCTGAACGTGTTGATGCCGGATGCCACTGCGGAGTCGGCGTATGTGACGTGCGTCTACGCGCTGCTCGAGCCAGGCGAGGGCTGCCTGCGATACACCAACTGCGGGCACAACCCACCGCTGCTCGTGCGTGCATCCGGTGACGTCGAGCGGCTGGAGCTGGGTGGCTTCCCGCTGGGGATCTTCAGCGACTCGCGCTACGAGACCGGCGTCGTGATGCTGGAGCCCGGCGATGTCGTCCTGTTCTACACGGACGGCGTGGTGGAGTGCCGTGATGCTTCCGGAGACGAGTTCGGCATCGAGCGGCTGGGTGCGGTGCTCGCCCGCTCGCGATGCCTCCCGGTGCGCGAGATCATGGACGAGGTTCTGCGCGCCACCCGCCAGCACGGTGACTGCGACACGTTCGCGGATGACGTCACCGTGATGCTCGTACGCAAGCTCCCATAGGAGCTTGCGGCGCCAACAGGTGGCGGCTACATTCTCGACCGACTGTTCCACTTGCACACGTGGGCTGGCCCTGCCCGCGCTTGCCTCATGGAGTCGCCTCGCGTGTTCCTCTGGCTCGCCGTCCCGATTCTCCTCGCCGTGGCGGCGCCATCTGTCGTGTTCCTGCCGCTCCGTGATCAGCATGGAACCGAACACGCGCTCGCTGAGAACCGCGGCCATGTCACGGTGGCGATGGTGGTGACGGCTCGTCGACTGCGCGATCTCAAGGCGTGGGAAGTGCCCATGCGCAAGCGTTT
>CAZADU010000612.1:0-3020 GCA_964483945.1 uncultured bacterium | reverse complement strand
GGGGTGGACATCGGCTCTCACTGCTAGCTGCGGAGAAACCGACTCCAGCACGCAACGCTTCCCGAAGGTTTCACTCCTGCAGCCATAACCTGCTGTGGCGCAGCACGATGGGCCCTAGTCGAGGCTCGAGTCTCCGGCTTTGAGCGAGCGGCGAAATCGGGCTGGTGACGGAGCCCCGGCCGGACGTAACCTCGAAACTCAGCCGTGAGGCCGCGCCGCCGCGTGACGGGGGCCCTCCATCCCCCGCGCGGCCGTCGCGTGGCCAGGCATTCGGCCACGCCATTCGTCAGTGCCGTTCCCCAGAGGAGGATGACGATGAGGAGTCTTCGGATGTGCGCAATGCTGCTGGCGACACTTCTGCTCTCCGGCTGCTACGTTGCGAAGATCGACACCGGGCGAGCCAAGTCCACCAAGGTGCTCTCCAAGCCATGGGCGTCGAGTTGGATCTACGGCCTGGTGCCTCCCGCCACCGTCCAGACCGCGACGTACTGCCCGGACGGAGTGGCCTTGGTCGAAACCCAGCACTCGTTCCTGAACTACCTTGTCTACGCCGTCACCTTTGGGATCTACACTCCGATTCAGATCACCGTCACCTGCGCTGAGCCAGCCAAGACCGGCTACATGGACCCGGCCCAAGAGCTCGTCGTCCCGCACGGCGCCTCGGCCGAGGAGGTGCGCCAGGTCTTCAGCCGCGCGGCGGACCGCGCGGTCAAGACTGGCGAGCCCGTCGCCGTCCGCCTGCAACCCTAGGCGCGATTCCTTCCCCCGGCGTGCAGGCGTTCGACCTGGCCTGCGCGCCGGAGCGGAACCGACTTCGATCGAACGGAAACCGCGACTGCCCGCGGCACGCATCGTGTTGCGCACCTGCGACGGATGGCCTGCGCCAGCGTGTCGAGGTTGTGCCCCATGTCCGCCTTATGGGTTCTTCTACTCAGTGGTGGAGTAGGTGATCAGCGAGTAGTACAGCTTCACTTTGCAGGCGCTGTTGCCCAGCGTGGTGGAGTACTGGCCCCCCAAGCCTGCGGTGACATGGTACAGCTTGGACTGCCAGAGCCTGTCCATGTCGGAATCGCGGACGTCATCTCCAAGGATGGTCCTGTCCCATTCCGAAGCCTGGAAGCCGACGTCGATGAGCGAGCCCTCGCCGTTCACGGTCTGGCGCTTGTTGATGGTCCAGACGTCGTCCGTCCTCATGGTCCTCGAGGAAACCGTGTTGACGCCATTGACGCCGCGGAGGAACTCGAACTCCCCGTCGCCGATGAAGTCGCCGTCGTTCATGACCACTAGGTAATCGAAGCGAACGTCTGTATGCATCACAGCCGTCGGGACGGGTGGCAGAGCCTCTTTGGGGGCTGTCGGGGACGACTTGCCACACCCGTTTACCAACGCCGTCGCAGCGAGGCACGCCAGCAGGGTCAGGGACTTCGGAATGGACGTCTTCATCGGGGTTCTCCGGGTTGGGGTGGGCATCGGCTCTCACTCCTGAATGCGGAGGAATCGGCTCCACCACGCAGCTCCCATCGAAGCTTCCAGCCAGGCAGTCACACCCTCGGGGCTTCCCGGAACGAGGGTGCCCGGCTGCAACCCCATGGCTGGGCTCGTCCTCGGTGCGGATGACCCGCCGGATGCCACTTGTCGGCTTCCCATTCGGTGAGCGCTCGAGCGGTGCCTCGCGTCTCGAGTCCACTCCGGGCACGACGCTCCTGCCGGCGAAACGCGCGGCGGCCGCCCGCACCAAGCACAAGGAGCCGGGCCCCGAAGGGCCCGGCTCCCGATACGAAGCGGCTATTACTTGCCAGCGCCCGGCAGGTAGAACGCCACGCCCGCGCGGAGCGCGAGGCCCGAGTAGTCGGTGGCCAGCTCGGGGGTGTACGACACGTTGTCCACCTGGGTGTCCTTGATGTTCGCGAAGCGGTAGCCGGCGTTGCCCGTGATCGCGAAGCCCGGCTGCACCGTCCACTCCATGAGGCCGTGGACGTGGAAGCCGACCGTGCTGCCCTCGACCTTGAGGTCGGGGTTGCCGGTGCTGCTGATTGCGCCGTTCAGCGAGTAGACGCCGACGCCAGCACCCAGGCCGAACTTGGCCGGCGAGCTGGACGGGAAGAAGTAGCCAGCCGTCGCCTCGAACGCATTCGCATCCAGGCTGGCCTTGTCGCCGCTCACCTGCACCTGGCTGCTCACGAACAGCGGTTCCCAGCTCGCGGCGACCATCCAGCCGTTGCTCGGCCACATCCGCAGGCCGAGTCCACCGCCGTAGCCGTTGTTGAACTCGTCCATGTTGCCACCGCCGGCGTTCACCGGGGCGACTCCGTCGTTCCAGTCCTGCATGGCGTGCGTGTTGACCGAGCCGAAGACCTCGCCGCCGAACGTGGCAGCCGCCGCCGGAGCGGCAAAGGTCACGACACAACCGATGACGAACAGAATCGCGAGCGCAGACTTCCGGATCATGGCTTCGACCCCCCTGTTGATGAAGCGAGGACGTGGCCTCGCTGCCGCCGCGTGGCGGACTGAGACTTCTGGCGCGCCGCAGGACCGGCTGACGTGGCCCGGGTTCGCGGACGCCGTGGTTATCGGTCGGTGAGCGCTCGGACTTGAACCTGACATGAAGGAGGTAAATGATTGACCAGACGCAGGATGTGGTGCCGACTCGAAGTGCCTCGGCGAGGCTGTCTCAGCGATTGCTTCCCACCTGAAGCGATGCCGCCGCCCGCCCCGCCACGGTCCCGCTCGACCACGCCCACTGGAAGTTGAACCCGCCGAGTCTTCCTTCCACGTCGAGCACCTCGCCGCAAAGCCACAGCCCCGGTGCCACGCGAGATTCCAGCGTGCTCGCGTCCACCTCGGCGATCGGCACGCCCCCGGCGGTCACTTCGGCCTTCTCATAGCCGAGTGTGGCCGTCACACCGAGGTCGCGCGCGAGCAACGCGCGCAGCATCTTCGTGCGGCGCTCGCGCGGGATCTGCGACATCGCCGCACCACCCACGCCGCTCTCGGTGGTGATCACGTCGGCGATGCGCTCG
>CAZADU010000611.1:0-6383 GCA_964483945.1 uncultured bacterium | reverse complement strand
CCGCTCGCGGCGCGATTGTGCACGCGGATCCACTGGCGCTGCCCGCGGGCGACGAGCCCGTCACGCTCGCGGTCTCGGACGGCCCGTTCGTGTTCGACTTCCTGGGCTCCGTGCGTGCGCTCGGCCAACGCCGCTTCCGCGTGCTCGTGCTGTCCCGGCTGGGCGCCCACCCGGACGCGCGCGCCGCGTCGCTCCAGCGACTGTGGCGGCTCGAGGAGCACGTGCGCCGCGGTGGAGCACCCACGCTCACGCTGCGCATGGCGCCCATCGTGGGCCCGGACACGCCGCTGTGGCGGTGGCTGCGCGGCCGGCCGGCGCTGCCTCGCGGTGGAGCCAAGCTCGTGAACCCCGTGCACGAGCCCGACGCGGTCGAGACGATCGTGCGCGCGCTCTCGGACGCCGCGGCTTGGGAGGGCTGGTACGAGGTGGCGGGGAGCGAGACCGTGTCGCTTGCCGAACTGCGCGACCTGGCCTCGTCCACGCCGGGCTCGCGAGCAGGCGGCATCTGCGAGCCGCCGCTCGAGGAGATCGACGAACACCGGCTGGCGGAGTGCGCCCCGTGGGCGTCCCGGTTCGGCATCACGCCCGCGACACTCGCGTCGTGGGCCTTCGCGGGGGCGGCTTGAGCACCGGTGGAGGACGTCGCAAGGTTTCGGCCTCCGGCCGCGCGCTGCCGGGCAAGGTCGCCTCGTCCGGCCACGAGGGACTTCGCAAGCTCGCGGCCTCCGGCCGCAAGGGCGCACACGCGACTGAGCAGCGCGCGATTCGGCCCGTGGGAGTCGCGATCGTCACCGTCAGCGATTCGCGCCGCGGCGAGCACGACACGAGCGGAGCACTCGCCGAGCAACTGATCACCGCCGCTGGCCAGGCGGTGACCTTGCGCGCGTGGGTGCGCGACGACGTGCGCGCGATCCGGGCCGCGCTTCGCCGAGCGCTGGCGCGGCGCGACACCGATGCCGTCGTGCTCACGGGCGGTACCGGTGTGGCAGCCCGCGATGTCACCCCCGAAGCGGTGGAGCCACTGCTCGAGCGCTCGCTGCCGGGCTTCGGCGAACGCTTTCGGGCCGTCTCATGGGCGTCGGTGGGACCTGCCGCCTGGCTGTCGCGGGCCGGGGCCGGGGTCGCGCGCGGGCGGCTGGTCGTTTACCTTCCCGGGTCCTCGGCCGCCGTCCGAGATGCCCTCGAACACCTCCTGATCCCCGAGCTCGTGCACGCCGTGCGCCTGCTCGGTCGTTTCTGACCCGCAGGGAGTCCCCATGAGCATCCGTCCCGACCACTGGATCCGGAAGATGTGCAAAGAACACGGCATGATCGAGCCCTACGAGGAGAAGCAGGTCCGCGAGGGCGTGATCTCGTACGGGCTGTCGAGCTACGGCTACGACATCCGCGTCGCCGACGAGTTCAAGATCTTCACGAACGTCATGAGCACGGTGGTGGATCCGAAGAACATCGACCCCAAGAGCATGGTGGACTTCAAGGGCGACGTCTGCATCGTGCCGCCCAACTCGTTCGCGCTGGCTCGGACCATCGAGTACTTCCGTATCCCGCGCAATGTGCTCACGATCACCATGGGCAAGTCCACGTACGCCCGCTGCGGCATCATCACGAACGTCACGCCGTTCGAGCCCGAGTGGGAGGGGCACGTCACACTCGAAATCAGCAACACCACGCCGCTGCCGGCCAAGATCTACGCCAACGAAGGCATTGCGCAGGTGGTGTTCTTCGAGGCCACGGACGTGTGCGAGGTGTCGTACAAGGACAAGAAGGGCAAGTACCAGAACCAGCGCGGTATCACGCTGCCGCGGCTGTGATGCGGCAGCGGCCGTTCCCGGGAAGGAGACCACCGATGCGCACACTGCAGGCCGCTTCACTCCTGCTCTTGCTGGGCGGATTCACCGCCGCGCGGCCGGCGGCGGCCCAGAGCACGGCCCGGTCGCCGGACATCGAGACCTCCATTCGGGCGGCGGGCATGGGCGGAGCCACCACCGCCGTGGGCTGGGGCGAGCCGGGCCCGTGGGGAAACCCCGCCTCGCTCGCGGGAACGCGGGGCATCGCGTGGCTGTCGGGGAGCACGAACCTGAGCCCGGCGCTCGCGGGCGACGTCAAGTTCGAGTCGAGTCGATTCCTCCTCGGCGGTGCCGGTCTCGGGTTCTCGATCATGGGCCAACCGGTGAGCGGCATGGGACGGACGCGGCTGGACTACGATTCGAATCAGGGCACCGACCCAATCGGCAATCCCACTACGTCCGACTCCTACGAGGAGATCGAGGGCTGGGGAGGCGGCGTCTCGCCGGTGCAGCTCATCGACGTCCTCCGAGCGCGGCGTGATCCTGACTCGCATCCGTGGTCCACGCACGCGGACGTGAGCTTCGGCTACCAATCCAAGGAGACCCAACTGTTCCTGGCTCCGGGCGCCGAAGCGCGAGCCCGCAATAGCGACTGGGGCGTGCAGGCGACGATCGCGGTCCTGCCCGGCGACACGGAGGGCCGGGAGGCACGCCTGGAGCTGGCGGCCGGCTACGCCCTGCTGAACGCCGACGAGCAATCTGAATTCGACTTCGGAGGGGCGGGAGGCACCGCGCCCTCCAGTCGGATAGAGCGGACAGGCGTTGCACTCCATGCGACGCTGCCGTTCGCGGGCGCGGCGGACGAGGGCGGGGCCCCGTGGGGGTGGTGGTTCGCGACAGTGCCGCGTGCGGTGGAGATCGGCTTTGCCTACGACCGTGAGAGCAGGAGCACACCGGGGCTGGCTTCTGCGGTGGACGTGGACCACCTGGGCTGCGAGGCTTCGCTGATGGGCCTCCTCGCCGGGCGGATCGGGTTCGTGAACGACTCTGACATCGACGTCAGCGGCATGAGCTTCGGATTCGGCGTGCACCTGCCGATCGGCCCGTGGGCCAGCGTCGGCTATGACTGGGCCAGCGTGCCGCAACCGCAGGGCATCGACGCGACCATTCGGAACGGCTTCGCCGTGTGGCTGCACCCGATCGCTCTGTGGCGCGCCACTCGCGAGTGACCGTGCCTCCAGGCAGGACGCGACGCGGACACCTTGCGCGACCTCGCCGCCATAGCGCGTTCGCGGCCCGCGCCGCACTCGGACTGCTCGCGCTGCTCGCCTGGGTGCCGCCCGCCCGCGCGCAATCGCCCGACTCCACCGAGCAGCGCGACATCGGGGACGTGGCACGAGGCATATTCGGCAAGGGCGTTCCTCCGACCGAGTTCACGATCGAGACCAGCCAGGGGCTCAACACCACGTTCCTGCCGACCATCGGCTACAACCCGCTCTACGGGTTCACCATCGGTGCCGGACTCTCGTCCGCCGGCCGCATCGGCGACGACCCCGAGACGCGCATGTCGCGCATCGCCGCGGGCGGGAGCTACGCGTTCACCACCGGGCAGATCCTGCTCGAAGGGCGCGGCAGTTTCTTCCTCCGCCGCAACACCCAGCTGTTGCTGGCCGACGTGCGTTACCTCGACACGACGCGCCCGACCTGGGGGCTAGGGCCCGCGATCGAGGGGCAGCAGGAGTTCTCGATGAAGTACAAGCTCACCCGCACGTACTACACGCACCTCTGGCAGGTGACCGGACCGCTCTATGCCGGCCCGGGCTTTCGCATCGATAGCTTTGCCGACATCGTGGACGAGGATGCGGCGCCGGGAGTCACCACGCCGTACATGCAGTACACGGGGAACTCGCCGGCTGCGGAGAACGCCACAGGCCTGTCGCTGAACGTGCTGGCGGACGGGCGCGACAACCCCGTGAACCCTCGCCAGGGCTACCTCGTGAGCCTGACGTTTAACGATTTCCTCTCGAATTTCGGCAGCGACTCGAACTGGCAGGAGATCCAGGCCGAGTGCCGCGTGTATCCCTATATTCCGGGGGGCACCCGCAATCGTCTCTCGATCTGGGCGGTCACCTGGATGACGTACGGCCACCCGCCCTACCTGGAGCTGCCCTACATCGCCGGCGACACCTACGGGAAGACCGGTCGCGGCTACCTGCTCGGGCGCATCCGCTCGACCAACCTGGCTTATCTCGAGGCTGAGTACCGGCTCGAGCTGCGGCGCGACGGACTGTTGGGTCTGGTGGGGTTCGCAAGCGGAACCACCGTGACGGACCCCGGCAGCGGTGCGTTCGGCAGTGCCAACTGGGCGGGCGGTGCGGGACTCCGGGTGAAGTTCGCGAAGGTGAGCGATACCAACCTCGCGGTGGACTTCGGCTGGGGCGAGGCCGGCTCGTTCGGCGTGTTCGCGGGACTGGGCGAGGCGTTCTAGCGGCTCAGCTCCAGAAGCTGACCACGCGCTGCAGCGTCCAGTACGCGGCGCAACCGCCGATCGCGTAGGGGGGCAGCGCTTCGACCCACGCCGGCCAGCGCTCGCGCCAGCGCAGCAGCAGCGCAGCGAGGCCGAGCATGACCGCCACGAACGCGAGCTGCCCCAGTTCGACGCCGAGGTTGAACAGCACCAGCGCGACCGGGATGGCCGTCTGCGGCAGGCCCACCTGCGTGAGCGCACCCGCGAACCCGAACCCGTGCAGCAGACCGAACACGAACGCCACGACCCACGGCGAACGCGCGGTGAGTCCAGGCTGGCCGGCGCGCGCGTGCAGTGCTTCGGCCGCCACGAACATGATGCTGAGCGAGATCACGGCCTCGACCGGCGCGCCCGGTACGTGCACGAAACCGAGTGTCGCGAGCGCGAGCGTGATGCTGTGCGCCACCGTGAACGCGGTGATGGTCTTGACCAGGACCCTTCGGCGGCGGCCGACCACCAGCAGCAGGCCGAGTACGAACAGCAGGTGGTCGATTCCCAGCCCGATGTGCTCAACGCCCAGTACCAGGTAGGTCTGCGCGACGGACAGTGGGCGCGGCGAGTCCTCGACCACGAACGAAGGGGACTTGGGCAGGACACGCGTGGACTGCGTGCCGCCGTCGCGTCTTGTGATGCGCACCAGCACGTCGGTGCTGGTGGAGGCGAGCCCCGAGATGCGGATGGTCTGGCCGCCGAGCCCGCCCGGGCACCGGAACGTCCAGCGCTCCTGGTACGCGTCGTCGCGGATCATGCCGTGCGGTTCGGTCAGGTTCTCAGCACCGGCGGGCAGCTCCACATAGAGGCCCAGTCGCAGGTCCTCGCCGCGCGCCGGGACCCTCCAGGTCGCATCCCAGGTCTCGTCCCCGGTCTGGCGCAGCTCGAGGTAGGCGGGCCGCACCTCGTGCCCGAGGGCCGGGATCGTGAGGACCGCCAGCAGCGACAGTGCGAGTGAGACGCGCTTCACCGGGTGGGACCCGAGGGGACCACGTCCACCGAATCCAGCCCCTCGATGCGCACCTGGTAGCGCGCGAGCATCTCGCGGTAGGAGCGCTCGTTCTCCTCGAGGCGCCGGTCGTTCATCCAGTCGCGCGTGACGGCGTCGCGCACATCGACGAGCGCCGGGCTGGCACCCGGCACGCGGCCGGTCACGAGCACGAAGTGCATGCCGTAGCTGGACTCCACGGGGCCGCGCCATTCGCCCGTGGGCAGCGCCGAGACTGCTGCCACGAACTCCGGCCCGAAAATGCGGGCGATGTCGGCGACCGGAGCCGACTCGAAGCGGTGCTCGAGCATGGTGGCATCGCCCATCGCCTTGGAGGCATCGGGCGAGCGCAGCTGCTGCAGTTCGGCAAGCAGGGCTTCGGCGTCCTGGCGAAGCGTTGCGCGATGCCGGTCGGGATTCAGGTAGACCTGCCGGAGGCTGAGTGCGGCACTGCTCCGGTAGCGATCGGTGTGAGTGCCGAGATACGCCGCGAGCGCGGAGTCGGTGGGCGTGGCGCGGCCGGCGAGGTCGTCCGAGATGAACTCGAGCTTCTGTCGCAGCCGGCGGCGGATGACGACGTCGTCCTGGTCGAGGCCCATGGCGATGGCCTCGCGGTAGTAGACCTCCTCCTTGACGCGGTCGCGTACCAGCCCGACCAGTTCCTCGGGCGAGGGCGGGCGGTTCCAGAGCTTTGCGAAGCCCGAGGCGAGGTGCTCGACCTCGCCTTGTGTCACGACGATCTCGGTGCGGTTCCCGCGCCCTGGCCCGGAGAAGCGCGCGGACAGCGCGAACAGCGCTGCACCGATCAGGAGGAAGTGCAGGAGCGGTTCGCGAAGCAGCCGTTTCATCATGGGACCCTGGGAGGGAGTGGGCGGGGCGTCGGTCACGCCGGGCGGCGAAGCTACACCAGCGCCGCGAGCGGCCGCCAAGCCGGTCCCGGCACGTGCCCGTGCGCTCGCAAGGCGGGGGCCGGGTCTCGGCCGCGCGCGGATGCGCGAGCGCGGTGAACGCTGATACATTGCTCAGGATTCCTCGTCGCGCCTGCTCGCACCCCCGTACCCTTGCACCCCTGCACCCCTGCACCCCTGCA
>CAZADU010000610.1:0-5566 GCA_964483945.1 uncultured bacterium | reverse complement strand
TCGAACAGGTCGTGCGAGAGCATCGCGTTCTCGTGCACGCGGTCGGTGAGCGCCGCCCGGAAGGCGTCCACGTCGTACAGGCCCTTGCCCGTGAAGCTGCCCTCGCCGAACAGGTCCTGATAGGTGTCGGACACCGTGGTGGAGTAGGGGTCGATGCCCGTGTGGCCGGAATAGGCGCGTGCGAACAACGAACCCGCGGCACTCGCCATGGTCACGCTCACACGCGGCTGCAGGATGCCGTAGCCCTCGACCACGCGACCGAGGCGCGGGTCGAAACGCGGGCGATTGAGCGGGTGCTCGATCACGCCGATCAGCCGCCGGGCCGAGTCGCGTGGCAGGCGCGTGTCGCTGTCGAGCGTGAGGCAATAGCGCACGCTCTGGAGGACTGCCGGGTCGCCGACCTGCACGGCGAACCCCGTGTCGGTCGCACCACGCAGGAGCCGGTTGAACTCCTCGATCTTGCCGCGCTTGCGTTCCCAGCCCATCCATACGCCCTCGCTGCCGTTCCAGCGGCGCGCCCGGTGGAACAGGTAGAAGCGGTCGTCCGTGCCGGGTGCGTAACGCGAGTTCAGCGCCTCGATACCCGCGACCGCTGCCGCCAGCACCGCGTCCTCTCCGGGCAGGTGCTCGGCGATCGCGTCGGGGAAGTCGGTGAGCAGCGCGAAGTGGACGTGCGGATCCCAGTTGCCGAGCGCGTGCACCTCGAGATGCTCGAGCAGCGCACGCACGCCATTGGCCGTGGCGATGATCGTCGGCACGATCACCATGGTGCGCGCCGTCTCGGGCACGCCGGCGCGCAGATCCAGCCTTGGCAGCGGGACCGGCCCCGTGATGCGGTGGGTGACGCGGTTGATGAGCAACACGGCGAACTCACTGGCTGGGATCAGTGCGAGCGCCCCTGCCGACGCGCAGACCCAGTAGGGCGCTCCCGTCGCGCGCGCCACCAGCACGGCGGCGGCCACCCCCAACCCCGTGATGAGCGTGAGCGAGCCCAGGTAGAACAGCGTGGCGTGCGAGAACAGGGCTCGTTCAAGCCGCATGCGCATGGGTGGGTGACTCGCCACGTCGATCTCGAGTTCGCGGCGGCCACTGCCGATCAAGTGATGGCCCACGTGGCTCATGCGCGGATCGAGACCAGGCGTCTCGGCGGCCTGGCGCGCGCTCTCGACGGCGCGCAGGGCGACACGCACCTGTGCTTCTCCGCTCGGCTCCGAGAGCGCTTCGACCGCGTGCCGATAGCGGTCGCGACTGGCGAAGTCCATGCGCGCGTAGACGCCGGCGGGGTCGCGTCGCAGGATCTGTTCGATCAAGCTGGCACTCTCGACGTACTCGTTCCAGTCGAGTGTGGAGCACAGCCGCAGGCTGGTGACGGAGTTGCCCATGGACACGTGGTTCATGGCCAAGCGTTGGTGCTCGGCGCGTACCGCGTCCTCGACCGTGGCGCCCGCGGCCTCGAGCCGGGCCTCGAGCTGCTTGCGAAGTTCGGCCGCCCCCGCGCCGTACTCGCGCATGCGCTGCAGCAGCTGATCCACGAATGCGACGTGCAACACGGCTGGCAGCGGCGGCGGCCGCCCGGTGGGCTGCGTGGCCTCAAACAGCGCGAAGTAGCGGTCGGCCTCGCGGCGGCCGGCACGGCTGTCGAGTAACTCCTCGGACAGGCGGCGAAGGTGTTCGATGAGCGCCAGCTTGAGCATGCTGGGCCACGCCCACAGCTCGCCGATGCTCAGCGGCGCCACCGTCTGGAACGCGTTCATGAACCGTTCGATCCGGTGCGGATCGAGCCGCGCGTCGCTGTAGCGCAGCAGCTCGACCGCCATGGCGTAGACGCGCGCCGTCCCGGCCCGCGCGCGCACGGCCAGTGTGGGCAGCTCGCGGTAGTAGCGCGTGGGCAGGTGGCGGCGGATCTCGCGCAGTTCGCCTTCGATCAGGTGGAAATTGTCCAGCAGCCACTCGGCGGCGGGCGGGCACGCCTCGCCACGACGCACGTCGAGCGCCAGCGTGCGGTAGGCGACCCGTAGCACTCCGGCGTCCTCCGACAGCCGCCGCAGCAGCCGGGGCGGGCCGGTGCGCGGATTGCGCTCAAGCGTGAACTCCGCGGCGAGTGCGCGTGCGCGTTCGACCAACCGTTCGACACCGAGAAGTTCACCGTGCAGGGGGCTGGAATCGAGCCCGACCGGGCGTGGCGCTCCGCCCAGTGGGCCGAGGACGGCGAGTGGCGACGAGCGACGGGTGAAGAGCAGCGGGCGGACCGTCCTTCCGGAACGGGCCGCAGGGAGTCCGCGGCCGCGGTCGGGGCGGCAGGGCAGTCTACCTCTATCCGGGCCTGAGCGGCGGCGTCAGCCCCACCACGGGCGCCGCAGACAGGAATGTCGCGAGAACAGTGTGCCTGTTCATCGGTGCCTCCGAGCGTCGCGAGTTGACGGGCGGCGCAACTGGCGAGCCGGAGAGGAGAAAGCCCTTGGGGTCAGGTGGCGGCGGCGGTACGCTTTAGCGTGGTGTCGTCATGCTGACGCGTGCTCGCGCGGGCCATGCGCGATGCGAGGGGCGGTTGCGGCGGGCAGCGCCGATGCCGCAAGTGCATCGCTTCCCGGAGGCTACGACAGCCCTCCTTCACTCGGCGAGGATCGCGAACACGACGGTCGCGCGCCCGCACGATGCGGGTCGGCCCGCCACCCGGTGTGCCGGCTGGAGCACATGATCCGCACTGCCCCCATCGCCACCGCGACCCGGGAGCTTCCCACCCTTCCGGCCGTGAGGGCGTGGGAGTCGCTAGGCGGCGCTACGCCCGTCCGGGTGGACCAACTGCGCAAGGCCACTCGCACAAAGCCGGTGCTGACGGGCCCTGCGCGGACGGCCCGCGGCGCTGCGGGCCCCGGGCCTGTTGCCCGACGCCAGCGCCAGCCCGCGCTCCCACGGGGCTGAGCCATGGCATCGTTCCTCTCGGCGCTATCGCTCGCCGCGCTGGTCGCCTCGACCTCCCCAGCCGCGGCCGCCACCGGGAGCCTCGCGGTCGCCGCCGACAGCGTGCACGCCAAGACGCCGCCGCACGCGGAGACGCCGCCGCCCCGGAACGACGGCACCGCCGCGTCCGGGCCGCCGGTCGTGAAAGCGAAGAGGCTCACCGTGCCGGTCACCGTGGACGGTGTGCTCGAAGCGGAGGAGTGGCGAGGCTCCGAGCCGTTCACCGCCCTGATCCAGCGCGACCCGGTCGAGGGTGCGAAGCCCAGCCAGCGCACCGAGGTGCGGATCGTGTATGACGAGGACGCGATCTACGTGGGCGCCCGGCTCTACGACACCGCGCCCGACTCCGTCGTCGCGCGGCTGGCGAGGCGGGACGCCTCGATCGCGTCCGACCGGTTCGCGGTCTACCTCGACCCGTATCGCGACCGTCGCAGTGGTTACTACTTCATGATCAACGCGGCCGGAACCATGTACGACGGCACGCTCTCCAACGACGTGGACGAGGACAAGTCCTGGGACGGCGTGTGGGAGGGCCGGGCTCGCGCGGACGAGCAGGGCTGGACGGCCGAGATGAGGATCCCGTTCTCGCAGCTGCGGTTCAATCGCGGCGGGCAGCCGGTGTGGGGCATCAACTTCGCGCGCGAGATCCCACGACGCCGCGAGAAGGCCTACGCTGCGTATCGCCCACGCAAGGCGAGCGGGTTCGTGTCGCGATTCCCAGATCTCACCGGCATCGAGGCGCTTCCGCAGGGTGGCGCACTCGAGCTGCTGCCTTACGCCACCTCCCAGGCCGAGTACATCCCCGCCGTGCCCGGCGACCCGTTCAATGACGGTTCCGAGATGCAATGGAACGCGGGTGGCGACCTGCGCTCGCGCATCGCGGACCTGACGCTCAATGCCACGGTCAATCCCGACTTCGGCCAGGTCGAGATCGACCCGGCGACGGTGAACCTCACCGATTACGAGGACTTCTTCGAGGAGAAGCGGCCGTTCTTCGTGGAGGGCGCGGGCACGTTCGCCTTTGGCCGCCAGGGCGCTGGCGACTACTGGGATTCCGACTGGGACGACCCGCTGTTCTTCTACAGCCGCCGCATCGGCCGCACGCCCCAGGGCCGCGTGCCGTCCTCCGACTTCGAGCAGGTGCCGGTCGTCACCGGGATCCTCGGCGCGGCCAAGCTCATCGGGCGGGTGGGGCCCGATTGGAGCCTGGGCACGCTGCACGCGCTGACGCGGAGCGAGTACGCGAAGTTGTACGACCCGGGGAACTCACGCGAGGTCGAGATCGAGCCCGCCGCCTACTACCAGGCGACGCGCGTGCAGCGCGAGATCGCCGATCGCCGCGCCGGCGTGGGACTGCTCGGCACCGCCGCCGTTCGCCAGTTCGACGACCCGAGGCTACGGGACCAACTGAACGCCTCGTCGCTCATGGGTGGACTCGACGGCTGGTACTTCCTGGACCAGCGCCGGACCTGGGTGCTGTCCGGCTGGTCCGCGCTCTCGCATGTCGAAGGCAGCGAGCGAAGGATGATCGCGTTGCAGCGCAGCTCCACGCACTACTTCCAGCGCCCCGACGCCGGGCACGTGGAGGTGGACTCCAGTGCGACCTCGCTCACCGGCTACTCCAGCCGACTCTGGCTCAACAAAGAGGAAGGCGCGATCCTGTTCAACGCGGGTGCCGGTTTCGTGAGCCCGGAGTTCGAGGTCAACGACCTGGGCTTCCAGCGCCGTTCCGACATGATCAACGCCCATGCCGGCAGCGGCTACAAGTGGACCAAACCCGGCCGGTTCTGGCGCTACCTGACACTCAAGGGATCGTTGTTCAGCACCTTCGATCACGGCGGGAACGCAACCCGGCGCGGAGTCGAGGGCTCCGGCTACACCGAGTTCAAGAACGGGCACACGCTCAACTACTACTCGACGTGGGACGCGCCGTCGTTCAACAACCGGCGAACGCGCGGCGGCCCGCTCACGCTCAACCTCCCGGCGATCTCGTTCGGCACGGACTACCTCGGCAACACGCAGCAGCGAACCTATCCCTACATGTCATTCGGGGGAACCGCCTCGGCCTCGGGCTCCACGTTCGCCTACTTTTATCCGGGGATGGAGTGGCGGCCCAGCCCCGCCTGGAGCGTGAAGGTCACACTCGGCTGGGAGCGGCTGCTCGAGGACGCGCAGTATGTGACGTCGTTCGCGGACCCCTCGTCGCCGACCTTCGGCCGCCGGTATGTCTTCGCAACGCTGGACCAGCGCACGGCGTCGGCGTCGCTGCGTCTCAACTGGACGCTGACACCGCGTCTGGGGCTGCAGACCTACATGCAGCCGTTCGTGTCATCGGCGGATTACAGCGGATTCAAGGCGCTCGCCGAGGCCCGTAGTTACGACTTCACGCCGACGACCTATCCGGACAACCAGGACTTCACGGTGTGGTCGCTCAAGGGCAACGCGGTGCTGCGCTGGGAGTACCTGCCGGGCTCGGCGCTGTACCTGGTATGGACGCACCGGCGCTCCGACTCCTACCCGGTCGCCGAGCACCCGCTCTCGGTGGGCACGATCTCGGAGAGTCCTCCCGAGAACATCCTGCTCGCGAAGCTGACGTACTACTTCA
>CAZADU010000609.1:0-2265 GCA_964483945.1 uncultured bacterium | reverse complement strand
CTCGCGTGGTCTACGACGTCCGCACGGGCCTGGTCGAGCCGGGTGCGGCGAGTGCGTACGATTCGCTGGCCGCCCACGCAATGACGCGCGCACGCGCTGGCGAGAGCATGGCGCTGCCCGCGTTCCGTCGCGACGGCCATGAGTCGCGCGCCGCCGCAGCACCCGTGCCGGGAGTGCCGGGGTTCGTGCTGGTCACCGAGGGTGTGCCCGGCTGGGAGCCGCAACTGGCGCGGCTGCGGCGCGACCTGTCGTTGCTCGCGGCGGTGAGCGTGCTGGCGATCGCGGCCCTTGCCGGGCTCGTGCTGCGCGCCAACGCATCGCAGCTGGCGCTCGAGCGCCGGCTCTCGCGCAGCGAGAACCTGGCGGCCATGGGCCGCATGACCGCCACACTGGCGCACGAGATCAAGAACCCGCTTGCCATCATCCGCGGCTCGGCCAAGCGGCTCGGTAAGCTCGCACCCGAAGCACTCGCCATGTCGGACTCGGTGGTGGAGGAGGTGGACCGGCTCTCGGGGACAGTCAATCGCTACCTCCAGTTCGCGCGCGGCGGCCCGGCGGAACCCGGCGGCCATGGGAATGCGGCGGTCACGCTCGCCGCCACCGTGGACCTGCTCGCACCCGAGTTCCGCGCGCGCGGCTGCACGCTCGAGCGCTCGGGCGAGAGCGACTGCCTGGTGCCGCTGGATGACGCGTCGCTCAAGCAAGTCTGGCTCAACCTGCTCCAGAACGCGCTCGAGGCACTCCCCGAGGGCGGCCGCGCTCGCGCGGTGTGCGCACGCGACGGCGCACGCGTGCGCGTGGTGATCTCGGATGACGGGCCGGGCATCCCGCCCGGGGTCCTGGCCCGGCTCGGCGAGCCGTTCCACACCACTCGCGCACAGGGCACGGGGCTGGGGATCTATCTGTCCCGCCAGCTCGTGACCGGGGTGGGGGGCAGCCTGGCGGTGGAAAGCCGTGAGGGGCAGGGCACTTTGGTGACCGTGGAACTTCCTACGGTCTGACGCCCGGCTCGCCGATAACCCCGGGGACCGTTCTACGCCCCGGAGCCGTTTTCGCACCGCGCCTTCCCGCAGGTAGACTCAGGGAGTCACTGACTCACCGGAGCCGTCCCTTGAAGGAGTCCAAGCCGTGATTCGTCCGCGCGTTTCCCGCATCCTGCTCGCCGCGCTGTTCATCGTCGCGGCCGGCGCCGGCTCAGGATGCTCCACGGAGTTCCGCATCCAGGTCGAGTCCGGCGGCAACTGCTGGCGGATGTCCGTGGACAACCAGAACACGTCCGAGGACGACCGGTGCCAGACCACCTCCTATCGCGTCGTCGGCAATTTCAAGTGCGTGCGGGTCCAGAACCTGAACGACTTCGGCTTTGTCCGCGTGCGTATCAACAACGGCCCATGGTCCGAATCCACCTTGCCAAATGGCAGTGTCCAGTCTTGCAAGTGAGCTCGCGGGGACAGTGACCGCCACGCGCCTGAGCGTCCTGGTGGTGGATGACGAGCTCAAGAATGCCGAGCTCGTGGCCGCGGAGCTGCGCGACGCAGGTTTCGCCGCCTCGCACGTGGGCGGCGGCGCCGAGGCACTGGCGAGACTCGAAG
This sequence comes from uncultured bacterium, assembly GCA_964483945.1. Classification (GTDB taxonomy): domain Bacteria; phylum Eisenbacteria; class RBG-16-71-46; order RBG-16-71-46; family RBG-16-71-46; genus JAIOPA01. The sequence goes on along the minus strand of CAZADU010000609.1, from coordinate 673 downwards.
CAGGCGGCGTGGACGCGGTCGTCACCGACCTGCGCATGCGTCCACCCGACGGCATGGAACTGCTGGCCGAGACACGCCGCCGCTGGCCCGAGGTGACCGTGGTGTTGATGACCGCCTACGGCACGCTCGGCACCGCACGCGAGGCGCTCAAGCTCGGGGCTCAGGACTACGTCGAGAAGGAAGGCGAGTACGTCGACGTGATCGCCCGCGTACTCCATGAGGCCGCCGAGCGGCGCGAGCTGCAGCGCGCCAACCGGGAACTGTCGGCGAGCGTCGAATCACTGCGCCGCGACGCCCTGCCGGTCGTGGGCGGCGCACCCGCCACGCGCGCGGCGATGGAGCTGGCCCGCAAGGTGGCGGTCACGGACAGTACCGTGCTGCTGCGCGGCGAGAGCGGCACCGGCAAGGACCTGTTCGCACGCACCATCCACGCGCTGTCGCGGCGCGCCGGCGGGCCGTGGGTCAAGGTCAACTGCGGCGCGCTACCCGAGGCACTGCTCGAGTCCGAGTTGTTCGGCCACGAGAAGGGCGCGTTCACCGGTGCGGTGCGGCAGAAGCCCGGCCGCTTCGAGGACGCGCACGGCGGCACGCTGTTCCTGGACGAGATCGGCGAGCTGCCGCTGTTGCTGCAGGTCAAGCTGCTGCAGGCCATCGAGGAGAAGACGTTCATGCG
>CAZADU010000608.1:0-2785 GCA_964483945.1 uncultured bacterium | reverse complement strand
GCTGGCGATCGCGTCGAGCTTTCGCAGCCGCCCGGTGCTCGCGCGCACACTGGCGGTGGGCGAGGTGAGCCTGTCGGGCGAACTGCGGCGCGTGCCGCGGCTGGGTGCAAGGCTGCGCGAAGCAGCACAGATGGGCTTCGCTCGCGCCGGCTTCCCACGCGCGCAACAGGCGGATGCCGAAGGCGCCGGGCTCGAGCCGGTGCCGCTCGCCACGTTGCGAGAGGCGTGCGAGCAACTGCTGGGCGAGAAGTCGGAAGCACCGCGCCTCGAGGCGGCTGCGCCTCGTACCGAGGCGCGTCCGGTGGAGCAGATGGTGGCGGCGAGCCGGGCGCGGCCGGAAGCCGCAAGCTCCAGCGTCGCCGCGAGCGATTCCGGATCGTCGCGGCCTTCGGCCGAGGCCCGAGCGAAGGACAAGGCATGAGCACCTGCGCGATCCTGCTGTGCGCCGGTCGCGGCGAGCGGCTCGGCGCCGGTGTGCCCAAGGCATTCGCACCCCTCGCGGGCCGGCCGCTGTTCACGTGGTCACTCGAGGCGTTCCAGCACTGCGACGCGGTGGAGGGCATCGTGCTCGTGGGCCCGGTGCGTTCGCTGCGCGAGCTGGTGGCGGCGAGCGGGACGAGCACCGCCAAGATCGTGGGCTACAGCGAGGGCGGTGATGCGCGCCAGCACTCGGTCGCCCGCGGGCTGCACGTGGTGCCGGAGGCCTTCACTCACGTGGCGGTGCACGACTCCGCGCGAGCGCTGGTCAGCCCGGAGGTGATTGCGCGCACGGTGGCGGCGGCTGTGCAGCACGGGGCGGCGATTGCGGCCGTGCCGCAGGCCGACACGCTCAAACAGGGAACTCTTGGTACAATCACGGGTACGGTTCCGCGCGCCGGGCTATGGGCCGCGCAGACGCCGCAAGTGTTCCGGCGCGATTGGCTGGAGCGCGCGCACCGTGAGGCCACCGAGGTGGCGACCGACGACGCAACTTTGGTGGAATGGCTCGGGCACCCGGTCCACTTGGCACCGGGCGACCCACTGAATTTCAAAGTGACGACAGCAACCGATCTGGAACTGGCCGAGGCCTGGCTCGCGCACCGCGCCGCCGTGGCCCAGAGGGGGAAGGCATGACGCAGCGCGTGGGCTTGGGCTACGACGTGCACCGAGTGAAAGCGGGCCGGCCGCTGGTGCTGGGCGGAGTGAGATTCGAGAGCGACTGGGGCCTGGTCGGCCACAGTGACGCCGACGTGGTGCTGCACGCCGTCGGTGACGCGCTGCTGGGGGCGGCGGGCCTGGGGGACCTGGGCGAGCACTTCCCGCCGGGGGATCCGCGCTGGAAGGACGCCTCGAGCCTGGACCTGCTCGCGCGCGTCGCATCGCTGCTCAAGGCCAACGGCGCGCACGCGATGAACGTGGACGCGATGGTGATCGCCGAGTCGCCCAAGATCGCACCGCACCGCGCCGAGATGTGCGCCAACATCGCACGTTCGCTCGGCATGGACGCCTCGTGCGTGAGTGTCAAAGCCACCACGAACGAGACCCTCGGCGCGATCGGCCGTCGCGAAGGCCTGGCCGCGATGGCCGTGGCCATGGTGGAGCGCTCATGAGCCGCGCCCCGTTCTTTGCCAAGTACGCCAAGCACGCCACGCACGCCGCGGCGCTGGCGCTGGTCCTGCTCGCCGCGGCCGCTCCCGTCGCGCACGCCACACTCTCCATCGTGGCCCGCGACAGCGTCAGCGGCGAGGTCGGCATGGCGGTCAAGTCGCGCGGCATGCGCGTGGGCGGGGCCTCGGCCCACGCCGACTGGCGCGTGGGCGCGGTGTTCTCGCAGGCGTATCCTGACCTTTCGCACATGCCGCTGGGCATGCAGATGATGCGCGACGGCTTCGCGCCCGATGCGGCCGTGGAACAGATCATGGGTGCAGACTCGCTGCGCGGCTGGCGGCAGCTGGCCATGGTGGACGCTCAGGGCAACGCCGCGGCCTACACAGGGGATCAGACCTACGCTTCGTCAGGCCATCTCGTGGGCGCGGGCTACACCGTGCAGGGCAACTCGCTCGCGAACGACCGCGTGCTGCCCGCGATGCGCTACGCGTACGAGAGTGCCAAGGGAAGTCTCGCCGAGCGAATGCTCGCCGCCCTCCAGGCGGGACAGAACGAGGGTGGCGACGGGTTGGCACTCGGCTCCGGCTACCTGGCGATCTCGCGGCCGGGCTACACGCCGAATCCGGCCATGGACCCCGACGCGCTCGATCCGCTCGCGATCGAGCTGCGAGTGGACTACGACGCCGACCCTATGGAGCGCATGTGGTTCCTGCTGCGCTCAGCGCGCGCGCGCGAACTGAGCGACAGCGCTCGCCGGTTGGTCGCGGTGGGGCAGCTCGACCGTGCCATCGTGGTGCAGGAGCAGGCCCTGACCCTGGATCCGTCGGACCCCGAAGTGGCTTACGACCTGGCCGAACGCTACGCGCAGGTGGGGCGCTGGGATGAAGCACTCACCATGCTCGAGAGCGTGCTGAGCCACCAGCCGGCGCTACGCTCGTATGCCGCACGCCACCCGGCGTTCAAGTCGGTGCGCGGTTCGGTGCGATTCCAGCGTTCGGTGAAACGCTAGCCCGGACTATTCATGAGCCCGTGGCCTGCGAGGGCCGGCACCACCTGCTTTCGGGCCAGCCTCGCGCGGATCGCCTTCGGCGTCCGGGCGCGGCCGCCACATCTGAGATAGCCTCGGGCCGATGATCACCTCCGGCAGTGTCCGCGTCCGCTTTGCGCCGAGTCCCACCGGCTGGTTGCACGTCGGTGG
>CAZADU010000607.1:0-12107 GCA_964483945.1 uncultured bacterium | reverse complement strand
GGGTGGTTGAAGATCGCACCCGTGATCGCACCGTCCACGCGCACGACGCTCACGCCGATCTCGTTCGACGAGACGCCCTTGGCCTGGTTGTTGCCACGATCGGCGATGAACAGCGGGTTCGTGCCGGCCGGCGACCAGTGGATGCCGCGCGGGTCCGCCACGGACGAGGCGCCGGAACCGTCGAAGACCACCCACGAGGTGTCGCGGTGCCAGCCCGTCGTACCCGGCATGTTCACGTCGAGCACGCCTGGGTAGCGCGACCCGCGCTTGTAGCGGTAGACGCGGCTCACGGACTTGCGGGTGCGGATGCGCTGGTCGGTCTGGCTGGTGTCGAGCACGACCACCAGCCCGGCCACGTAGACCCGGCCCTGGTTGTCGGCGGCGATGCCGAACGGCTGCGCGAATGTGGTGTCGGTGAACGTGGACACCGTGTCGCCGCCGCCGAGCCCGTACTCACGCACGCGCCAAGTCGCCGTGTAGTCGAAGACCTGGTTGCGGAACGGGTGGCCGGTGGCGTTCGTGGTGTCCTCGTCGGGCGCACACGAGTTGCGCCGAGCGTCGAACTTGGCGAGGCACGAGTCACCCTGGTCCAGCACGAACAGCCGCTGGGGGTTGCTGCCATTCGAGATCGCGACGGGATTGAACAACCACTTCATGGCGTCGAAGTAGGGCAGCCCGATGGGTTCGGGGCGTGTGAGCGGGAACAGCTTCACGTCTCCGCGCGGAACCGACGGAGGCCCGGAGCCGCCATGGTTGAACACCGCGAACAGTTGGTTGCCCTGCCCTTGCGTCATCAGCAGGTCCTGCACGCCCGTCATGCCGTTCCAGGTGGCGATCATGCCGTAGCTCTGGTCGGTGGGCACCGCCAGGTCGGGCTTCTCGGTGGGCAGCTCGAATGTGCTCCCGCAGCCCGCGGGCACGAGCGCAAGCAACGCGAGCAGGACGAGCGCAATGGCGCGGCGCATCAGAACCTCACCCCGAGCGAGACGCGGTGCACCGCGCCCAGGTAGCCGCCGTCGGTGTAGGCGTAGTCGAGTGCGCCACGATAGCTGCCGATGTCGCCCATGTACCCGGCGCCTGCCGACAGCTTGAGCGCGTCGGCGCTGAAGTTGTAGCCAGTGCGCAAGGCGAACGCGCCCCGCAACAGCCACTCCGCACCCGCCTTGATGACCTGCTCGTTGTCGGCCGGCTGGTTCACCTCGAACGCGGCGGTGAGGCGCTGGTTCTCGTTCTCGAGCGGCTCGAACGCGACGCCGTAGCGGAACATCAGTGGCGGATCGAACGCGTCGTACTCGGCCGTGGAGCCGTCGTAGGGCGACACGTACGTGCCCGAAGGCCGCAGCGCCGCACCGAAGTTGGATAGCGAAGTGGCGATGCGCACACTGCCGAGGCCGAGGTAGTAGATGGAGCCCACGTCGAACAGGAATGCGCTGGTGGTGGGCCCGCCCACTTGCGAGCCGAGATCCTCGCGCACCCACTTCACGCCGGCGCCGACCAGCAGCTTGTCGGTCCAGCGGCGCGAGAACGCCACACCCGCGACCACGTCCGAGTACGAGAACGTGCGCCCGGTGCCAAACGGCTGCAGTTCGGTGGTCTCCTCGATGTCGGTGGACAGCACACCCAGCTGCAGCGCGATCGAACCGCCGAAGCGGCGCGAAGGCAGAATCAGCGTGAGATGCTCGTAGGACACCTCGGCCGGCCACTCCACGTGCGAGATCGACAGCTCGCGGCGCTGCAGCGAAGCGAGCCCCGCCGTGTTCCAGTGGATCGCGCTCGGGTCGTTTGCCACCGCCACGAACGTCTCGCCCATGCCCACAGCGCGTGCGCCAACGCCGATGCGCAGGAACGTCGCCGACGACGTGCCGGCGCGCTGCCCGCCGAGCGAGCTTTGCGCTCGCGCGGGCGTCGCGACCAGCGCGAGCAGTACTACCGCCACGAGCTCGCAGGCCAGCGTGCGACTAGAGGTCCACATCGAGCTGCAGCCTCCACTGGGAGCCGGGGCCGTAGTTGGACGGATCGTCCACCTGGCTCACGCGCACGAAGTCGTTCAGCCCGGCGACATTCGCCGGGTCGTACTCACCCGCGCCCCACACGCGGCCCAGGCCGGTGATGGCGTCGACTCGATTGTAGACGTAGTTATTGAAGATGTTGATGCCCTGCAGGCTTATATCGAACCGGCGCGTGCCGAACAGGAACCAGCGATTCACCTTGATGTCGCAGGTGACCTGGGAAGGCGCGTTCTTGGAGTTGGGCAGGCCGACGGGGTTGAGGTTGTTGATGTCCATCGGCGTATAGGAGCGGCCCGACTGGCCCTGCACGTAGACATTGAGGCCGGCGCGCTTGGCCCAGTGGAGCATGTCCGGTGCCTTGTCGTCGAAACGAACATCGAAACTGGCGGTGAGCTTGCTCGGCCGGTTCCAGCGCACGAACTCCTCGGACAGCCGCGTCTCGTCGCTGCCGCCCACTTCCTGCAGCGCGCGCTCCTCGTTGGGGTCGCTGCTCTTGCCGCGCGTCTGCTGGTAGGAGTAGGTGATCTTGCCGGCCCAGTTGTTGGACCGCCGCTTCTCGACCTCGACCTCGAAGCCCTTGGAGCGGGCGTAGTGGCCGTTCAAGTAGATGAAGTACGACTCGAGGTTCGTGCCCGACAGCGGGTCCACGCGTGTGGCACTCGGGTAGTCGTACACATCGCGCACGAAGAATGTGACGTTGGCCGCGGTCGTGGGCAGGAACTGGTGCTTGGCGCCCACTTCGTAGTTCACCGAGACTTGGGGATTCAGGTTCGGGTTGCCCTGCAGCGGGAACGACTCGCTCGAGATGGAGTTGAGCTTGGAGTACACGTAACGGTACGACGGGTTCTGCGTGAACTCGCCGTAGTTGAAGAAGAAGCTGCTGTTCTCGGTGATCGGGTGCGCCACGATCACACGGGGCGACAGGTGAACTTTGACCCGCCTGCCGAAGAACGACTTGGTGTCCTCGTAGAAGCTGCTGCGCGTGCTCGGCGCGATGTTGCCGCGGGTCGTGTCGGCCATGGCCTCCTCGGCTTCGCGCCCGATGAACCAGTAGTCGGCGCGCAAGCCGATGTTGGCGACGAAGCCCTCGAACTCGAGCCGGTCGCGCCCGTAGAACGCGCCGATCATGGGGTGCACGTTCCACAGGTCGTGGGACTGGCCGAGTCCGTCCTGGTCGAACACCCACGGGTTCTCGATGGTGAGGTACTGCACCGACTGCCACTGGTGGTCGAACCCGAACTCCAGCTCGTTGTGCCCGAAGCGCTGGGTGACCGAGCCCTGCAGGCCCCAGCTGTTCGTGCGGCGGTCGGCCCACTGATTGTCGTCGCCGGTGTCGTAGAAGTAGTCGTCACGCCGTGGGTCCCCGAGCGGGAATGCCGAGCGGTCGTCCGGCTCGACGTACTCGCTCCAGTGCTTGCCGGCCACGTCCTGACGCTGCGCGAAGTAGTAACGCGAGAACTGCAATATGCTGAAACCCTTGAGCGACAGCGTGCGCCGCCACTCGACCGACGACTGCACGTTGTCCTCGAAGAACGTCTGCGCGTTCCCGATGTTGTGGTCCCAGCGCCACGGGTAGGCCGGGTCACCCAGATCACCCTGCGCGGTGAGGAACGTGCGGCTGAAGCCCTGGTCGATGGCGATACGCTTGGAGAAGTTGAACGACAGCTTGTTCATGTTGTCGGGCTTCCAGAACAGGCCATAGCGGCCGGCCCAGCGGTTGTCCTGCGCGGGGCCGAAGCTGTCGGGGTACTTGAACGTGTGCCCGAGGATCCGGTCCTCGTAGCTCGAGACGAGGCGCGGGTGCAGCGTGGGCGGCAGCAGCGTGCGCTCCATCACACTCAGGTCGCTCGTGCCCAGGTAGCTGAAGCGCGTCTCGAACAGGCTGCCCGACAGGTCGAGCACGCTGGTCATCGCGCCTGGCACCTTGAAGCCCAGCGTCCTGAGGATCGGCGTCCAGGTGGGGTCATGGCCGCTCGCCAGCACCTGCCGGGCGCGCCCGCCGTAGCTGCCGGTGGACGTGGTGATCCCCAACTGACCCTTCTCGGTGCCTTCCTTGAGCCGAATGTCCACGACGCCCGAGAGCGCGTTGCCGTAGCGAACGTCGAACGCGCCGGTCGTCACATTGACCTCGGCCACCGAGCGCGCGTTCAACTGGCCCGCCGTGGACTGGCCGGTGACAAGGTCGCGGTTCGCCACACCGTTCACCAGGAACATGGTCTCGTCGGCGCGGCCGCCGCGAACGTGGATCTGATCGCCGTCGGTGCTGACGCCGGCCTGCTGCTGTAGAACGTCCGCCACGGTGGACACGGGCAGGTTGCGGATCTCGCTGGCGGTGACGCTGCGCACGGTCGCGCCCTGCTTGGCCTCGACCAGCCGCCGCTCAGCGGTCACCTCCACCGCCTTCTCCTGGCGGACGATGACCTCCTCGAGCTTGAAGTCCGCCATGACGGGCTTGCCGAGGGTCACCACCACCCCCGGGCGGTTCTCGACCTTGTAGCCGAGGAACTGCACCTTCAGCTCATAGGTGCCCACCGGCACGCCCGCAATGGTGAAGCGGCCTTCGGAGTCGGTCAGGCCGCCCTTGGGCACTCCCACCAGCGCCACATTCGCGAACGGGAGTGCGTGCCCCGTCCGCTTGTCAGTGACCTTGCCGGTGATGGTGCCTTTGTCCTCGGCGCGCACGTCCGGAGCCGCAACGACGAACACGAGAGCAAGGGTCAGGAGTAGGCGCGCGAGCGATCTCATGTAGGGGGTTAGAGGTGGGGCGGAACCTTAGGTCGCGCTTCGGACCAAGGTCAAGGAACCATTCCCTGACATCGCCGGCGTGTCGCCGCGTTCGTGATCATTCGCGATCGGACTTCACCACCAGCAACTTGCCACGCTGCACCCCCCCCGACGCGCGATCTTCCACCGTCCATAGATAGAGACCGGTCGCGATCGCCTGGCCGCGGTCGCTGATCAGGTCCCAGGCGAAGCTCGCACCCGAGAGCGCGGGAGCCTCTGTGTCGGGGTTGCGGTCCGCGGTCCATATCCCCCGAATATTCTCTGTGTGGTAAACGGACCCGTCGAAGTCGCGGTGCATGACCAAGTCTCCGGCAAGAGAATAAATTCTCACGCTACACCGCTCGGGTAAGCCACCGAACCACACTACCTTATCTCGAGGAGGCAGGCCCGCGTCCCACGCCGCCTCTACACGATATGGATTGGGGAACACATGAACGCGGTCGCGCTCACCGGCATTCGCCGACGGGACAACGAGGAACTTGTTCTGGGTGATGCCGCTTTCGAGGCTCTCGATGGTCCGGTCGCCGGTGTCGTGGCTGGTGACGGCCCCCCAGTAGCGGAACCCGTCCTTGAGTCCCTCGATCCGGTGGCGATAGCGATAGGTCACGCCATCCACGACCAGCGGCTCCGGTGCCAGCGCCGGCTCGAGCCCGGTGTTGAACCCGGTCGTGTCGCGCACGTCAAACTGCGAGACGCGCGTGGGCTCCTGCTGGTCGAGCCCCACGTAGACGCGATAGCCCTCGAAGTCGAGCCCGCCGGGAGCGGGGCTGGTCGGGTCGGAGGCACGCTCGGGCGAATCCTCCCACCAGACGTCCACGCGCTGGCTGCCCGTCACCAACTGCACTCGCGGCGAGGGCGGCGGGCTCGGCAGGTGGTAGTCGATGTCGTGTGCGAACTGAGCGTAGTCCGCATTGGCCCGGAACGTCGCGTCATCCAGGCCGCCCACGAACGCCACGTCCACCGACACGCTCTCGCCGTGCGCCACGAATGGGAACGGGCCAACGCTCAGGAGCTGGATTGGCGAGCACTGGCCGAGCAGCAGGCAGCCCGTCGGGTCGTCCACGCGCGTGTCGCTCATCAGCCGGTACTTCTCGGTGTCCTCGTCACGGGACGCGTCGCCGGGCTCGAACGACCACCAGCGCCAGTTGACGCGCTTGTCTCCCATTCCGCCGGGGGTCACCCCCAGCAGCTTCACTCCCGCCCATGGCGGCACGAGCGATGCGGCACAGCCGTCGGGATAGGGCGGTGCGACGCAGAAGCGCTCGGCGAACAGCCGGCGCGACTCGTCGTACTCGATGTGCGCCTTGTAATACCACGAGCCGGGGCCGGAACTCCCTGTGGGCGGCCACTGCGTATAGCGCTTCTTGTCGCCCGAGGCGAGCTGCGCGTAGAGCCCCAGCCACACGTCGCGCATCGGCGGGCCGTCGTTGGTGACCACGAAACGCGACACCACGAACGCGTCGGCCGCGCGCAGCGTGAACCCCAGCGTGATCTGTCGCACGGTCACGCGCAACGGCTCGTGGCGCTCGAGCTGGTTGCCGCGAGCTCCCCGTGGTTCGGCATCGGTGTACGAGCAGATCAGGTCCTGGTCGCTGATCGCATCTGGCGAGTACACACGGCTATTCACGAGCCGCGACCGCTCGCTCACCACGTCCCCCAGCGGCGTGAACTCGGTCTCGTCGGCGGAAGCGCTGCCCTGTATCGCGTCCACCAGCGCCGTGGTCACGCCGGTGAACGCGCCCGATTCCGTCAGCGCGATGCCGCCCACCCACAGGCCCGCGCGCGACATGTGCTCGAAACCAGAACCGAGCGGGAACTCGAACGACGACGAGCGCGACGTGAAATTGTTGCCCATGAATCCGTAGTTCGTGAGCGTCAGGCCGACGCGATTGGCGTTCGCGAGCCGCGCCACATAGCGCACGGACTGGGCGCGCGCCGGTAGTGCGAACGCGCACACCGCCAGCACGGCGGCAAGCAGCGGCGCGGCGGCCCGCACGGCGGCGAGCAGCGGCGCGGCAACCCGCACGACGGCAAGCGGCGCGGCGAGCGGCCCCGCGCGCATGAGTGGCGGATCCGCCCTAGTAGCTGCCGCGCAGGTCGTATTCGCTCGGGAACGCGTCCATGAACACGCGGTCGATCTCGAGGTTGACCTCGCGCAACAGGCGAGCCTTCTGCGGGTACGGCAGGAACGCGCTCTTGAAGCCGTTCAGGATGATGCGCTTGACCTCGTAGGGCGAGAACCGGAACGCGCGCGCGGCCAGCGCAATCTCCTCGCTCACTGTGGTCGCCGACATGAGCCGGTTGTCGGTGTTGAGCGTGACGCGCAGCCCCTGGCGGAAGTAGTCCCCGCACGGGTGGTCCTGGATGCGCTTCACGGCACGCGTCTGGATGTTCGACGACAGGCACATCTCGAGCGGCACGCGGTGGTCGCGCACGTAGCGCAGCAGGTCCGGGTCCTCGCGCAGCCGCGTGCCGTGGCCGATGCGGTGGGCACCGCAGTAGTGCAGGGCCTGCGCGATGCTAGCCGCGCCGAACGCCTCGCCGCCGTGCACCGTGCTGTTGATGTTGTGCTCGAGGATCAGCTGGAACGCCTTGCGATGCGCCTTGGCGGGGTAGTCGCGCTCCTGCCCGGCCAGGTCGAACGCCAGCACCCCGCGACCCTTGTACGCCACGGCCAGCTCGGCCAGCGCCATGGACACGCGCGGCGCCATGCTGCGGATGCCGCAGATGATCACGCCCGTGGACATGTCGTGCTTGGCACCGGCGTCGCGAAGCCCGGCGATGACCGGGTCCACGATGTCTTCATAGTGCAGCCGCTTCTTTCGGTGCAGGATCGGCGAGTAGCGCACCTCGAGGTGACGCACGTTCTCGGCGGCGCAATCCTCGACCAGCTCGTACGCCGTGCGGTAGATCGCCTCCTTCTGCTGCATCACCGTCAGCGTCAGGTCGAAGATGCGCAGGTAGTCGCCGAGGCTGCGTGTGCGCTTGCCGGCCTGCATGAGCCGGGTGAGCTTGGGCAAGCTCGTGGTGGGCAGCTTCACCCCCTGCTCACGGGCCAATTCGAGCACCGTGCGCGGACGCACGCTGCCGTCCAGGTGGCAGTGCAGCTCGGCCTTCGGCAGCTTGCGAATGACGTCAAGCGAGAGCCTCACCGCGGTCCCTCCAGGGCCATGATCTTGGCGACGCGGCGCTCGTGGCGGCCGCCGGCGAATTCGGTGGAGAGGAACAGCCGCACCAGCCTTACTGCGGCACCCCGGTTCACCACGCGCGCGCCGAGCGACAGCACGTTGGCGTTGTTGTGTTCGCGCGCGTTCACCACGGTGACGTCATCGTGGCACAGCGCACAGCGCACGCCGGGCACCTTGTTGGCGGCCATGGACGAGCCGATGCCGGCCGAGTCCACGACGATGCCGAGGGCGGCACGCCCGAGCGCCACCTCGCGCGCCACCGCGGCCGCGATGTCCGGGTAGTCCACGGCGGCGGTGGAGTGCGTGCCGCAGTCGTGCACCTCCCAGCCCATGTCCTCGGCAATCGCACGGCGCAGCACTTCCTTCAGTTCGAAGCCGCCGTGATCGGCGCCGATGGCGACGCGACGTGGCGACACCGGGCGAGGCGGCTCGGGCGCGGCCGCACGAGCGGGCTCGGGGCCGAGCGCGCGATCCACCGCTTCCCGGACGAGCCGGCGCACCTCGTCTTCGTTGGGGGTCCGCATGGGCCGCGGATATTACCCGGACACGCCGTCGCGTGCATGCGGTACACTTTTTTGGCCGTCCCCGTCCCCGCCTGGCTTCGTCCCGAGGAGTCCCCGTGAAGCGCGCCCTCTACCTGCTCGCCGCCCTCTCGCTCCTCACGCTCGCGCCGCTCGCCCGTGCCGAGATGCTCGCCGACAGCACTGTGCGCGAGGCCTGGACGCTGCCCAACGGCCTCGAAGTGCGCACGCTGCACGTGCCGGGTGCTGCGGGTGTGTCGGTGACGGTGGCCTATCGCGCGGGTTCCGGTCACGAGCCCGTCGCCCTCGAAGGGCTCTCCGAGCTGCTCGCCGAGCTGCATTTCACCGCGGCCGCCGGCGACGTGCCCGAGCGCTCGCGCGACGAGATGTCGAGCCTGCGCCCGCTCGGTTGGGAGTCCCGCCCCGGCACGCGGCTGGTGCGCTTCACCGAGATCGCCACCCCCGCCCAACTGCCGGGCGTGTTGCATCAGGTGGCTCGCCGCATGGGTGGCGTGACCGTGGATGACGCGAGTGTGAAGCGCGCACTCGCCAGTGTGCGACGCGACCGCGGGGCGCACTACTTCGGTGAGCCCGCTGACGCGCTCTATTGGCGCACCGCCGCGATCGCGCAAGGATCCACGGACGAGAGCCTGGTGCGGGCCGCCTCGCTTGCACACTTTGACAAGACCGGTGCGCGCGACTTGGCACCATGGCTCCAGCGCTGGTACCACGCCGGCAACGCGTCGCTGGGGATCGCCGGTGATCTCTCGGGCCTCGACGTGCGCGCCCTCGTGAAGACGCTGTTCCAGCCGCTCGCGGGTGGCACGGCGCTCCCCGACACCGTCCAGGTGCGCCTGCAGGCCGCACGGCGCACCGCGCCGTTCAAGTCGCTCGAGGCTCCAGTGGGTGCAATCGCGACCTCGACGCCGCCGCTGAGCGATTCGCTCCACCCCGGCTTCTACCTCGGCATGCTCGTCACCGGCCCCGCGCTCACGCACGCGTGGGGCGGTGCGGCCCAGCCACTTCGCACGCGCTTTCAGTACTCGCTGCTCGACGAACCCGAGCTGGTGCGCTTCTACCCGCCCGCGCCCGTCGGCTCCGCGGACCCCGAGCTGCTCGCCGGCGCGCTGTACGAGATGCTGAAGGTGGTGGGCGGCCAGCAGGTGGTGGCCCCGATGCTGAATCGCGTCAAGCGCAGCGTGCGCTGGCTGCTGGGCGGAGAGCTGCCCGCGGAGCTGCTCGAGCGCCTGCACACCGAACCTGGCGGCCTCGGCACGCTTTCGAGCAACCTGGCCACGCGCCCGTTGTGGCGGGGAGACCGCTTCTGGAACGAATACCTCGCCCGATTCGACCGGCTGGCACTCGGCCACAACTACTTCTATGAGTGGATCACCGCGCCCGAGCACCAGGTCGTGCTGCTGCTCACACCGCCTCGCTAGCCCGCGCTCTCCGGTCCGCGGGCCGGGCACGCCCGGCCGCCACGGCCCCCCCGGCGAGCCGCACCGCCGCCCGCACGCTCGCGCACGGCGCCCTTCGCCGCCATTGTGGCCGTACGCGCCCGACTGCTAGCTTCACCGTGTCCATGTCCCGACGCATCCTCATTGGCCTCGCCGGCGGTTCCGGATCCGGCAAGACCCTGGTGGCGCGCACCATCGTGCGCGAACTGGGGTCCAAACGCGTCGTGGTGATCGACCAGGACAGCTATTACAAGAACCTGGACCAGATCCCATTCCGCGACCGCGAGGCGCGCAACTTCGACCACCCGGACGCGTTCGACCACGAACTGCTGGGTGAGCATCTTCGAGCGCTGCTCGAGGGGCATCCCATCGAGCAGCCGGTCTACGACTACGCCGAGCACAAGCGCACCGACGAGACGCGCCGCATCAGTGACCACTTGGTGGTCGTGCTCGAGGGGATCCTCATCTTCCACGACGCCGAGTTGCGCGCGCTCATGGACATCAAGCTGTTCGTGGACGCCGACTCCGACGTGCGCCTGATCCGCCGCTTGCGCCGCGACCTCATCGAGCGCGGCCGCTCGGTGGACTCGATCCTGCGCCAATACGAGGAGAGCGTACGCCCCATGCATTTACAATTCGTCGAACCCAGCAAGCGCTTCGCCGATGTCATCATCCCCGGCGGCGGCCACAACAAGGTGGCCATCGACCTGGTGAAGACCAAGATCCGCGAGTTGTTGCGCGAGCGTGGCGTGGACGCCACGGCGCCGGCGCTGCCCTGACCCCTGCCGCGGCGCTCGTCGCCCGCGCCACCCCGCCCCCTCCCCTATGAGCGAACCCATACGCACGCTGCCCGGTACCGGCTCCATCGAGGTCATCGTCGGCAGCATGTACAGCGGCAAGACGGAAGAACTCATCCGCCGGCTGCGCCGTGCGCAGATCGCGCGGCAGCGCGTCGAGATCTTCAAGCCCGACATCGACAACCGCTACGCCAAGGACGCCATCGTCTCGCACAGCGACCTGCGCATCCCGTCTCGCTCGGTGAGGAAGGCCGCCGACATCCTGCGCCACGCGCACGAAGCGCAGGTGATCGGCATCGACGAGGGACAGTTCCTCGGCCGTGAGCTCCTCCCGGTGGTCGAGAAGCTGGCGCGCATGGGCAAGCGTGTCATCGTCGCCGGGCTGGACCAGGACTACCGCGCGCGCCCGTTCGAGCCCATGCCCGAACTGCTCGCGATCGCCGAGTACATCACCAAGACGCTCGCCATCTGTGTGGTGTGCGGCTCGCCCGCGAACCGGACCTACCGCAAGGTGCAGCGCGCCGGCCGTGTCGTGGTGGGCGGCACCGAGATCTACGAAGCACGATGCCGGCGCTGCTATGACCTGGGCCGACGGGCGAGTCCCGCGGCCGAACCCACTGGAGAGTCCTATGCCCAGCCGTCCGCTCGTCCGCGCGCTCGCCGCACTGTCGCTGCTCGCCGCCGCCGGGTGCGCTGAGGCGCCCAAGAAGACCGCCGAGGCTGGTGCGTTCCCAGTCGGGCTGGTGTTCGACATCGGCGGCCGCGGCGACAAGAGTTTCAATGACGCCGCTTACGCGGGGCTCGAGCAGGCGCAGCAGGAACTGGGCGCGACGTTCACGACGCTCGAGACCACCGAGGGCTCCGACCGCGAGGTACAGCTGCGCCAGTTGGCCGCGGGCGACGCCAAGCTGGTGTTCGGCGTCGGGTTCCTGTTCACCGACGACATCCAGGCGCTGGCGCGTGAGTTCCCCGACCAGAAGTTCGCATGCGTGGACTACACCGTCACACCGGGGAGCACGCTGCCACCCAACCTGGTCGCACTCAAGTTCCGCGAGGAGGAGGGCAGCTTCCTGGTGGGAGCACTCGCCGGCCTGTTGTCGAAAACCGGCAAGGTCGGGTTCGTGGGCGGCATGGAGATCCCTTTGATCCGCAAGTTCCAGGCGGGCTTCGCCGCGGGCGTGAAGGCGGTGAACCCCGCAGCGAAAGTCATCGTCAAGTACGCCGGCAACACAGGAGCCGCGTTCAAAGATCCCACCAAGGGCAAGGAACTGGCCCTCGCCGAGTACCACGCCGGCGCCGACATCATCTTCCACGCCTCGGGCTCCACCGGCCTCGGCGTGTTCGAGGCGGC
>CAZADU010000606.1:0-3441 GCA_964483945.1 uncultured bacterium | reverse complement strand
GCGCTGGGGCTATCCGCTCACGCTCACCGCCGATGCACTGTTCGGGCTGGTGTGCCTGCTCTGCCTGCCGTTCATGAAGGTGGCCCGGTCGTCCGCGCGCCCCGCCCCCGGTGCGGCCGTACCCGAGGCCATCGAGCCCTGACCGGGTCCGGGCGTGCGCAACCACACGCCCCTGGCAAACCGATCCGGTGAGAAGCCCGTATCGGAACTCGCCCGGCGCCGCGCCTCACGCTCGGCTCAAGCCGCGGCCGGTTTGCGCCGATACCCCGCGCGCGACGAGCTATCCGTACGACCCACCCCGACTGGCCTTTCGGCTGGCCGCCCGAGCCATCAAGGAGCGATGACATGAAGCCCTTGCTCAAGAACCTCATGGGGAACGGTAAGGATCACGAGACCCTCGAGGCCATGCGCGCCGTTCTTCAAGAATTCCACGCGGAGCGTGAACGCTACGAGGCCCTCATCGAGGGTTCGAAGGCCGGCGCGGAGCGCCTCAAGAAACTGGGCGAGCCGCTCGCGAAGACCGAGGGTGAGGTCGAGTCGTTGTACGGCCGGATGACGCAGATGGAGGAGCGGTTTCAGGGTTTGGTCAAGATGGGCGACCTGTTCCAGAACCTGGACGAGCGAGCCGAGGGACTTCAGAAGAGCACCGCGTGGGCCGAGTCGCGCCTCGCGAGTGCGCTCGAGGGATCGCAGAAGATCGAGTCGTCGATGGCCGAACTGGTCAGCAAGGTGGACCTCGCCGCCGAACTCAAGGAGCGGCTCACGGGCTTCCTTGAGGTGGACAAGCCGTTCCAGCTGCTGCGCGGAGACGCCGAATCTCTGCGCGGTCAGCTCGAGGGCGCGGTCGAGCGCATGGCGCGCCTGCGCGAACAGCACGACCGCCTGCTCGACGCGCACAAGCTGGCACTCAGCAAGCTCGAGGCGATGGATCGCCGCCGCGATGAGATCGGCCGCTCCCTCCAAGATAAGGAGCGCCGGCTCGAGGGCGTGGAGCAGGCCGTCAAGAGCATCGACGGCGTGCACCAGCACATCAATGACGTGAAGCGCGAGATGGTCACGCTGAAAGCGCTGGGCGACTCGGTGGCGCAGAAGACCGCAGCACTCGAGGCGCACCGCGAGGCACTCGATCGCGCGCTCAGCCAGACCGAGAACCTTGACCGCGCCATGCGCAGCATCGACGCGGGCGTGCGCCAGCAGAAGGAGAACGAGAAGTCGCTCGCCGCACTGTCCGAGCAGGTCGCATCACTGCGCGCGCTGCATGAGGAGGTCATCGATCGCTCCGGCGAGATCACGAACCTTCAGCGCCAGTCGCAGGACCAGAGCATGGCCATGCGCCACGAGCTGACGGGTGTGAGCGACGAGATGAAGAACACGATCGAGCGCTTCGATTTCGAGTCGCGCGGCCTGGAGTCGGTGAGCCAGCGCGTCGCCGATCTGCGTGGCGAGCTGAACACTTGCGAGGACCGGTTCAAGTCGCTGCACGAGGCCAGCCTCACCATGGGTGAGATGAAGCACCAGGTGCAGAGTGTCAGCACTCAGCTGACATCTCTATCACAGGAAGTCGGCCAGGTGGACCGCGAGATGTCGAAGCTGCAGTCCATGCGCCGCGAGCTGGACGCCACGTCGAACACGTCCCGCACCGTGGGCGAGCAGGTGGCGCGTATCGAGGCATCGCGGCCGGCGATCGAGCAGGGCCTGAGCGAACTGTCACGCCTGGCGGGCGCGCACGCGCTGGTGGGCGACGCGCTGGAGCAGATGAAGCTGGCGCAGGACGAGATGACGCGCATCCGCCTGGGGCAGACCGACACGCGCAGCTGGCTGGGCGACGTGGTGCAGAGCATCACGGGCCTCAAGGAGGAGTTCGCGGAACTCCGCCAGCTCGAGCCGGCGCTCGGCGCGGTCATGAAGCAGGCCCAGCGGATCCACGAGTCCACCTCGGCGCTCGAGTCTCGCCGCGAGTTCGTGGACGACCTGAACCGCCGCCTTGCGGAGCTGGGCTCGCTCAGCGCGCGCATCGACGAGCGCAGCCAGCAACTCGGCCAGCGCATGGACGCTGCCGAGGAGCGGTTCGTCACGCTCGGCGACCAGGCCGGTTCGGCCGATGAGGTGGCGAAGATCATCGGGCAGGTGTCCGCCAGCGTGAAGGAGGCCGCGCAGAAGACGCGCGACCTACAGAAGGCCGTGGCGGGCGTGCACGAGCGCTGCGAGTCGGTGGAGGCCATCGCCGAGGAGACGCGCGTGCTGCGCGGCACGCTGGAACAGCGCCAGCAGGCGGTCACAGAGGCCGCTCAGGCGCTCGATCGAGCCACGGACCTGCGCGAGCAGGCCGCGAATGCCGCATCACAGCTGGACGAGCTGTCCCGCAAGCTCACGTCCGCGTTGACGGACGCCGACCAGCGCGTGCTGGAGGTGGACGAGATGGCAAGCCAGCTCGAGGACCGCGCCCAGGCCCTGCGCAGCGTCGAGAAGCGCCTCGGCGACTTCGAGTCGCGCATGGCCAAGTGGGACATCACCGAGCAGGAGATCGCCCGCTCGCTGGAGCAGATCGCGTCCCGCCAAGGCACGATCGAGTCGCTGCAGGGTGACATGGACCGCATGTTCACGATGGCCGAGAAGACCTCGGCCCACGTGCGCGAGATCACGTCGGTGCACAAGGAGCTCGACGACGGACGCGCCATGCTCAAGCAGGTCCTGGGTCAGCTCAAGCAGCTGCGCGAGACGAAAGACACGCTCGACGAGCGCAAGCGCCAGATGGCCAAGGCTGAGGAACGGCTGTCGCGCTCCGAAGCCCTGCTGGTCGAAGTGCAGTCCAGCTTGTCGGTGCTCGAGGGCCAGAAGGTGCTGGTGGACCAGGCCGTCGAGAAGGCCGGTTCACTGCAGTCACTGCTGCGCCAGGCGGAGGCCTCGATCGAGGACCTGCGCGAGGCCAGCCGCACGAACGCCCGGGTGCGTCCGAACGTCGTGGAGTTCTCGCCCACAGCGAGTGCCCACGACTCGGACGAGGACGACGAGGATGTCGCGCGCGCGGCCTAGCCGCGTGACCCGGTAAGCGGAAGGATCCGCGAGCGAGGGGAGGCCCATGCGGGCCTCCCCTTCGTGCTGGCCTCCCCCGTCGCGCTGGCGGCCGGCGGCCCCGCGTTCTACCGTACCGCCCGTTCCGTTCGCTTCCCCACCCTCGAGGATTCGCGCATGTCCCGACTCCACGCCCTCTCGCGGCGGCTGCTCGTGGCCGTCGCCTTCGCGTTCGCCACCTCCGCCCGCGCACAGGCACCGGCGCTGTCACCCGAGATGGATCCGCTCGTGCGCCACATGAACGCCAAGGCCAAGCCGGGCGCCGACTTCTTCCAGTACGCCTGCGGGGCATGGCTCACCGCCAACCCCATCCCCGCCTCCGAGCGCGGCTGGGGCATCGCCAACCTCGTCAACGAGGAAACCTACCGG
>CAZADU010000605.1:0-2781 GCA_964483945.1 uncultured bacterium | reverse complement strand
GAGGAGTACTCGTACTCGGCGGGCCCGCTGGCACAGCCGGCGTTCGTGCGTCTGCTCACCGCGCAGCATGAGCTTCGTGCCGGGCTCGCGGTGTCGAAGGGCCTTGGCCGTACTCGGCTCGGTGTGTCGGGTGAGTACGTGGACCGCAATGACCAGTACGAGACGAGCGAACAGTCGGGTTCCCCCAGCGCCGGCGACCGGTTCATCGAGATGAAGGGTAGCGGCTTCGGCGGCTCGGCCGGCGTGTCGTGGGAGAAGGACACCGACCGCCCGTGGGGCAGCTGGTTCGGTGCGGCCGTGCACTACAACTCCGAGCTCAAGCTCGACGGCACGAACGACGAGCAGTTGGCCCTGGGCAGCAGCACGACCGCGTTCTCGCTGACTCGCGCGGCCGAGTGGTCGGGCGGAGCCTCCGGCAAGGTCACCATCGCACCGGCGACGCGATTCGTGGCCGGGCTGTCGTACCGCTCGGGCATCGACTATGGCAGCGGCCAGCCCGCCACGGGCTCGGGTTTCGGCTGGGGCGCCGGAATCGACTGGAAGGACGACGAGCTGCCCTGGGGCGCTCGCTTCGGCGTCGGCCAGGAGAGCCTCGCGGACGCGTTCGAGCCCAAGGCGGGGCTGCTGTCGTTCGGCTTCAAGTGGATCTCGGGTGACTTGGGAATCGACATCTCCATCCTGCATCGCAACATGTCCCGCGAAGACCTGCCGCACTCCTCGGACGACCGGGCGGTGCTGACGGTGAAGGTCGGCTTCTAGCGTCGCGTCCGAGGACTCGCTTGCCAGTCGGCCGCCCCGGCCACCCCTGAGCTCCAACCACTCCTTGGGCCTGACACTCGCGCTTGCGGACCCGGACCGCCGGCAGTGACGCGCCCTCACCCGAAGCCGGAACGCTTTGCCCCGCAACACGGCCCCGCGCCCGGACGGCACGGGGCCCTGTGCTATACTGGCGCCCGCTTTCGTGGCACCTTGTGGCCCTAGGGAATCCGATCCGGTGCCGCCGGTGAAGCTGAACCGCGCCACCGGGCCGACCCCCGTGTCCTGCTTGCCGAGCCCGTGTGCGAGAGTGGCGAAACTGGCAGACGCGCCGGATTTAGGATCCGGTGAGGCGACTCGTGGGGGTTCGAATCCCCCCTCTCGCACCAAACCAGCCCCGATCATCCGTCCGAGCGAAGCAGGAACCGCTTTCGTCCCAACGCCCGAGGAACCGACCGCTCCCATGAAGCATACCGTCCGCGAATCCGGCCAGTGGCAGCACACGCTGACCGTCGAGGTGCCCGCCGACCAGGTCGACGCACGCCTCGCCGAGGTGTCCCGCAACTTCCAGAAGCAGGTCTCGATCCCGGGTTTTCGCAAGGGCAAGGTGCCGCTCGACCGCGTGCGCCAGGACTACGCGGCCGAGATCGAGCGTGAGTTCCTCGAGCGTTTCATCCCCGAGGTGACGCACGACGCGTTGCACCAGTCCGAGTTGAAGGCCGTCGTGCCGCCGTCGGTGCAGAACCTGCGCTTCACGCCCGGTCAACCGCTGACGTTCGACGCGGTGGTGGATGTCGCACCCCAGGTCGAGGTGAAGGACTGGAAGGGCTACGCGCTGGTGCGCCGAGTGCGCGCCGTGGACGAGGCCGACATCGACCGCGTCATCGAGCAACTGCGCGACGAGTCGGCGGTTTTCGAGGATGTCTCACGCCCCGCCGGCCCCGGCGACGTGGTGCTCATGGACTCGCAGCGCCTGGACGTCAACGGCCGCCGGCTGGCGGGGACGCGCAGCAAGGGTGCGCGCATCCTGCTCGGAGCACCGGGGCTGCTGCCCGAACTCGAGGCCGGCCTGCAGGGCGCCGATGAGGGGCAGGAGCGCACCGTCACCGTGAACTACCCGGCCGACTACCAGCAGCAGGAGCTGGCCGGGCTGACGGTCCGTTATTTGCTCAACATCAAGAAGATCCAGCACAAGAAGTTGCGGGAGTTGGACGATAACTTCGCTCGGGACTTGTTCGGACTGGACTCCTGGGCCAGCCTGCGGGATCGGGTTCGAAGGAACCTGGAGGGTGAGGACACCCAACGCTCGCGGCGGGAGCTGGAGGTCCAGGCCATCGACGAACTGGTCCGGCGCCACCCGATGGAGCTGTCTCCGCGGCTGGTGGCCTATATGCTGGACCAGGTGATCCGGGAACAGACGGGCGGGCGGGAGGTCTCCGAGGAGCTGCACAAGCAGCTCCAAGACCACTACCGGCCCGGAGTGGAACGGTCGCTCAAGCGCGAGATCCTGTTGATCGCGCTGGCGAAACAGGAGGCGCTGGACGTGTCGTCGGAAGAGGTGGGTCAGCAGATCCTGCGCTTGGTGGAATCCGAGCCGCGCAATGCCGCCCGCGTGCGCCAGCACTATGCTTCCGCCGAACGCCGCCAGGCCCTGGCCGAGTCACTGCTCGAGAAGAAGGCGCTGGACCGCGTCATCGCCGAAGCGCAAGTGAGGGACGAGCCTCATCGAGAACCGGCGGAACTCGTGGCCGGAAAGTGAATCCAAACACAAGTCTGAACATGAACCTGCCGATGACGATGGCGACCCAGACAGAAAGGGACTAGGGATGGCTTCCATTCCGTTCGTGGTGGAGCAGACGGGCCGTGGTGAACGCGCGTACGACATCTACTCGCGCTTACTCAAGGACCGCATCATCTTCATCGGGACGCCGATCGACGACTACATCGCGAATCTGGTGGTCGCCCAGATGATCTTCCTCGAGGGCGAGGACCCGGATCGCGATATCAACCTGTACATCCAGAGCC
>CAZADU010000604.1:0-6437 GCA_964483945.1 uncultured bacterium | reverse complement strand
TTCCCGGTGAGGCTGTCGTCGCCGGAGTCGGTCCATGACACGGTGACGGACGTGTTGGTCACACCCACGAGCGTGAGCGGCACCGCGGCGGGGCGTGCCAAGTCGCTCGAAGCGAGCGTGGCACCACTGACGATGTTCGAGAGATCCGAGAGGTTGCCCGATTCGTCCTCGGTGCGGATCGCGAACCAATAGGCGGTCGACGGCGTGAGCCCGGAGACGGTGGCCGACTCGACGCTGCCCGCGATCGCGGGCGCCGGCACGCCGCTGACCGACGTGGCGAGCGCGAAATCGCCGAGCGTGCTGATCGGCGTGAGCGACCAGCGCAGGTGATAGCGCGAGGCCTGGCCCGTCAGGCTGTCGTCTCCGGGCGCGGTCCACGCGAGCGTGATGCTGGTCTCGGTGACCTGCGCACGCGACGGTGCGGCGGCCAGCACAAGTGCCGCGGCGGCTTGGACGAGGGCGAAAAACAGGGTGCGTGGCGACATCCGTTCGCAGGCTCCTTGCGCAGCGCGTTGGCGAGTGGCGGATCCGAGGGTGTTTCGCGTGCGGGGACTCGGCGCAGGGGACGGCCTGTCCCGCCTGAGCGCTCGAGCGGCCGGGCTGGCGATTGCACTTGGCGTGCCCGCCGGGGGAAGTTCGATATTTGCGATCGATGCATCTCGTAACTCGTTTCCAAATAACAAGATATGTGAATCTTTTGCAATGGGTCAGCAACGCCAACGAAGGCCGATCTGCCGGAGCCGTTGCAGCCCGCACTGGCTCGTCGGGCAGGGCGACGTATCGGGCTCGGAGCCACAGGAGCGAACTTCGTCGCATCGGGCTGAACGCGCTGGAGCCGTCATCGGGCGATTCGCACGACTCCGTTGCAGCCCGCACGCGAGCAGCGCCCATGCGCGCTGAAACGTGGCCTTGGGTACACGAATCGTTGACGCAAACCCTTGTGGCTCCGTATGCTTTGCCTTACGGATTTTCCTTACGCTGCACAGCCGCGCAGTCCAGCTTCACTCCTAGTCGTCTTGGTTCCCGGCCCACCGCTCGGGACCACATCGGTCCACCGCTGCCCGCGGTCGGATGGAAGTTCCGTCCCATCCCGGGACACCCCCCCGAATCCTGTCCCCTCGCCCCACCCCCCCCCTCGCCATGACCTCCTCGCGTCACTCCTGCCGGTCGGTTTCCGACACGCCTCTCGCGGCGCGGCGGCGGTGTGGCGCGTGCGCCGAGAGCGGCCCATGAGCCTGGCCCCGCGCTTCACTTCGCCGCGGCTCGGCGAACTGCTGATCGAGCACGCCGGCCTCACACCCGCGCAGGTCCAGCACGCGCTCGCCGCACGCACCGATCCGCGCGAGCGACTCGGGCGCGCGCTCGTGCGCCTGGGCTACCTCACCGAGGGGCAGATCGTGGACGCTCTGGCCCGTCAGTTCGGCTTCGGTGTGGCGAGCGTGGAGCAGCTCACGGCCGCGAGCCGCGAGGCGGTGAAGCTCGTGCCCGAGCACTTGGCGCGCGAATCGCAAGTGCTCGCGCTGGCTCGCGACGGTGACGCGCTCGAGATCGCCGTGGCCGACCCGCTCGACGTTCTATCGCTCGACCACCTGCGCGCGCTCACCGGCTGCCAACTCCACGTGCTGGTCGCGCGTCCCAGTGAACTGGCCGAGGCCATCGACCAGTTCTACACGGAGATGCGCGCCACCGAGCACCTCGGCCAGATCCTCGACAAGATCGACGTCACGGCGAGCACCTCCGAGGACCAGGAGGTGGATCTCGCAGCACTCCGCCAGCAGGTGGAGGACGCGCCCGTCGTGCGTCTCGTCAATCTGATGATCGCCGAGGCGATCGACGCGCGCGCTTCCGACATCCATGTCGAGCCCGCCCGCGACCGCGTCACCGTGCGCTTTCGCATCGACGGCGTGCTGCACGAGGTGATGAAGCCGCCCAAGCATCTGCAGATGGCCATCATCTCGCGCATCAAGGTGCTGGCGGACCTCGACATCGCCGTGCGGCTGCTGCCGCAGGACGGCCGCCTCACCGTGCACCTGCCCGACCGTGAGGTGGATTTGCGCATCTCCACGCTGCCCACGTCGCACGGCGAGAAGGTCGTGATGCGCCTGTTCGACAAGAGCGCGTTCGAGCGCCGTGTGGAGAACCTCGGCTTCGAGGGCGCCACGCTGGAAGCGTTCCGGCGCGCGATCCGCCAGCCTTACGGCATGATCCTGATCTCGGGCCCCACCGGCTCGGGCAAGACCACCACGCTCTACTCGGCGCTACAGGATATCCAGACCGTGCATCGCAATCTGGTCACGGTCGAGGACCCGATCGAGTACCACATCGAGGACGTCTCGCAGGTGCATGCCAACGCCAAGGTGGGCATGACGTTCGCGCGCGCGCTGCGCTCCATCCTGCGTCAGGACCCGGACGTCATCATGATCGGCGAGATCCGCGACAGCGAAACGGCCGACATCGCCGTGAAAAGCGCGCTCACCGGCCACCTTGTGTTCTCCACGGTGCACGCGAACGATGCGCCCGGCACGCTCACCCGCCTCGCCGATATGGGCGTGCCGCGCTACCTCGTGGGCTCGGCCATGTCGCTCGTGATGGCGCAGCGCCTCGTGCGCCGCGTGTGCGAGCGCTGCAAGGAACTGGTTCTTCCTGAACCCGAGATCCTCGCGGCCTTCGCCAGCGACGCCGAGTTGCTGCGTGGCCAGCCGGTGCCGCGCGGCAGGGGCTGCATGGCGTGCAAACAGACCGGCTACACCGGTCGTGTGGCACTGTTCGAAGTGCTCGAGCTGTCGCGGCCGGTCCGGCGCCTGGTGCTGGATGGCGCGAACGAGGACGAGATCAAGAAGCGCGCGATGGCGGATGGGTTCGTCACGCTGCGTAAGGCCGGCCTGCGCAAGGTACTCGAGGGCGTGACCACGCTCGACGAGGTGCGCGCCGCCACCCTGGGAGATGCCGACTGATGCCCAGCTACTACTATCGCGCCCGCGACACGCTTGGCCGCGCACACGAGGGTATCGAGGTGGCGGCCTCCGAGGATGAAGTGCTGCGCGCGTTGTCGCAGATGCAGCTCACACCGGTGCTGATCGAGGCACGCGGCATGTCCGCCGCCGCCGCGGCCAAAGCGCGGGCGGTGGGCACCGTGCTGCCCGAGTCCGCGCCGCGTCCGTGGACGCAGCGCCTGCTCCAGCACGGCGTGCAGCAGGGCTCAGTCGCGCTGTTCGCGCGCCAGCTCGCCACGATGATGTCGGCCGGCCTGCCGCTCGTGCGCGCGCTGCGTTCGATCGCGCGCGACCAGACCGACGCCCGCTTGGGCCGCGTGCTCGAGCAGGTGGGCGACGACGTGCAGAAGGGCGAGTCGCTCGCCACCGCGCTGTCGCGTCACCCCGAGGCGTTCGGCGACGTGCTGGTGAGCCTGGTGCAGACCGGCGAGGTGAGCGGCACGCTCGACGAGGTGTTGGACCACACCGCTGGCTACCTCGAGCGCGCCGAACTGCTGCGTCTCAAGGTGCAGGCGGCACTGCGCTACCCGACGTTCATCCTGTCGTTCGCCGCGGCCGTGCTGGCGGCGATGTTCTTCAAGATCGTGCCGATGTTCTCCGAGATCTACTCCCGCTTCGGCGTGCAACTGCCCGCGCCCACGCGGCTGCTGCTCGGTATCAGCTCCGCGCTCACTTCGAACGCGCTGCTCGTGGCTGCGCTGATCGCAGCAGCCGTGTTCCTGTTCGTGATGTGGCATCGCACCGAGGCTGGCCGCGTCAAGTTCGATGCCATGAAGTTCCAGCTGCCGTTGTTCGGGTCGCTCATCCGCATGTACGCGATGACGCGCTATGCTCGCACGCTCGGCATCCTGCTCGGCAGCGGCACGAACATCCTGTACGCGCTGCGCGTGCTCAGGCCGATTCCGGGCAACCGCATGCTCGGGCGCGCCATCGACTCCGTTCGCACCCAGGTCGAGGGCGGCGCGTCCCTGTCGCGGGCCATGGCCGAGACCGGGGCGTTCCCCGACATGCTGGTGCAGATGACGGCGACCGGTGAGGAGACCGGGCGCCTGAACGACATGCTGTCACGCACGGCGGACTTCTACGAGCAGCGCGTGAACGCGAAGGTGGAGGGCCTGTCGTCGCTCGTGGAACCGGTCGCGATCGTGTTGCTCGGCCTGGTGATCGCGTTGATGCTGGTTGCACTCTACCTTCCCATCTTCAACCTGGGCCATGCGATGCGCTCGGGCATGCTGGGGTCATGAAATCGCTGCACACGATGGCGTGGAGTACGCACCGGCCTGCGGGCATGGCGCGCGAAGTCGGGCACCGGCCGCACCGGCCGGACGGTTCGCAGGCTGCGATGGACCGGATCAGAGGAGGACTTGCATGATTCGCAATACGAAGGGCTTCACGCTCATGGAGCTCATGGTGGTGATCGTGATCGTGGCCATCCTCGCCGCGGTGGCGGTACCGCTCTACGTGAACTACGTCAGGGACGCGCAGCGCACCGAAGCCAAGGGTGCGATCGGCGCCGTGATCACCGCACAGCAGACCCACTACCAGCTCAAGGGCGAGTACGTCGCGACCGAGAGTTTCACGGCGAATGCGGCCGGACAGACGCTCAACTGCGACCTGACCGACGCGCTCGCGAACTGGAAGATCGACGTGACGGCGGGCGACGCCGCCGGCTTCACCGTCGTCGCGACGGGCAAGGCGGGGAAGACCACCGCGGGCCGTGGCGTGACGCTCATCTATACCCGTGCCGGAGGCGCAGCCTGGACCGAACAGTGACGCCGTGAGCCCGCGCCACTCACGGGTCTCGCCCGCTCCCCTTTCGAAGTGACGTTGCGCGCCGAGCAGACGCGTACCGCCGAGGTGACGTGAACCCATGCTGAACGAACGCGGTTTCTCGCTCATGGAAGCGCTCACCGGCGCGACCATCTCGGTCATTGCCGTGCTGGGCTTGGCGCACACCTTCGGGATGGGCCGCGCGTTGGTGGATCGCTACGAGGTCGCGCGCGTCGCGCTGTCCGAGGTCGAGTCGCAGTTGGAGGCACTCACCGTGCGCCCGGACGGCGACCCGACGCTGGACATCGGCTACGCCTCGCCCGCCACACCGTTCCTCTACCAAGGGGCCACGCTGGGCGATCAGTACTGGCGGGTCGTCGCCTACGACGAGCCGCATCTGCCCGGCTCCGCCGAACTCAAGCGCGTCATCATGACCGTGCGCTGGCAGCAGGGCAGCCACACCGACTCGCTGTCGCTGGACCGGCTGTGGCTGCCGTGACGGATTCACGTCGTGCCGAGCGCGGCCTCACGCTCACTGAGGTGGCGGTGGTCATGATCCTCGGCAGCATGATCACGGCCGGACTCGTGGGCTTCTACCTATCGAGCCAGGGGCTGTGGCTGGACGGGTCGACGCAGGCCATCACGCAGCGCGAGGCGTCGCTCGTGGCCTCGGCGATCCGCGACAGCGTGCGCAAGTCGAGGTCTGCCAAGGTCTCGTCAGCGCCCGACTCGCTTCACCAACAACTCGCGCTGTTCGGCCATGACGGCTCCGAGCCCTACTATTTCTTCTGGAGCCCCACGGACTCGCTGATCCACGCCGGCCGCTCCCCCGGCGGCGCGGGCTCGGGCCCCATCGGCGGCTCGCGCGCCACACGGCTCCAGTTCGACGCCTCAGACAAAGGGGTCCGCATGGACCTGCGCCTGCTCACCGCTACAGGCAACCGCGTGGACATGGGCGCGTTCGCCGTATTCAAGAACTGATGCGCGCGCCGGGACGCGAGCTCGATGCGGGCGAGCGCGGCTTCATCCTGGTGGGTGTGGTCATGTTCATGATCGCGCTCACCATCCTCGGCATGTCGCTGTTCGCGCTGTCCAGCTACGAAGCACAGTTCTTCACTGCTTCGGCTTCGCGCGAGCAGTCCATGCAGAACGCCGAGAGCGGCATGGAGCTGGTCAAGACGCTGCTCCAGATGGAGCCGCATCGGCTGGAGAGTGCGCAACTGGCGGTGGGCCAGCGCGGCGTCAAACGGGCGATGGCCTACCAGTGGCGCAGCGCGCTCGCGACGGACACCACTTCGAGCGGTAGCGTGAACTGGGACAGCACCATCGTGATGGTGGTGACGGCCGTGAGCGGAAGGGCAGAGCGCACCATCCAGGCGCGATACATCCCCACACCGCGCGACAACCCCTACAAGCAGCTGATCACCGCCGGCCAGGGTGTGCGATACGACACCGCGAATGACACCCCGATCGAGGGGTTCGAGATCCGCGGCCGGGTCTGGCACTACGTGGATTCCGCGAGCGACACCGCCTGGACTGACCTGCTCACGTGGCCGGATGGTCGGCCCCTGATCACGTCACAGCCGGCCCGGCCACTCGCGGACGCATTCGTGGACGCTCAGCTGCCGTCGGCGACGACTGCCGACCTGGGGGGAGGCGGGCCCTACACGATGT
>CAZADU010000603.1:0-4069 GCA_964483945.1 uncultured bacterium | reverse complement strand
ACCGACAGCAGCATCAGCACCAGCGCCACGAGATGCGCCGCCCACTCGGCTCCGCCCAGAAGCACCGACGGCACGAGCAGGTATGCCGTCACCGGCCCGCTGACGAGGTGCTCGGAGACCCGGATGCGCGTGCCGTCCGCCACCATGTCGAACGCGGTGGGATGCAGCGGATCGCGCAGGACCTGCTGGGCTTGCAACAGGAACGTGACGTCATCCACGGCGTGCGCCTTGCCGAGGAAGGGCACGAGCAGGCACGTCGCGAGCAGCGCCCCGGGCCAGAACGCCGACCATGCGTCTGGCCGCACCTCACTCGCGCGCGAGGGGGCGTTACCGGATTCGACGCTTCCCGTGCGGGGCCGGGGTGGCGCTTGTGCTCGCTTCCGTTGCCTCATGCGTTCGAGCCACCTCCATCTCATGGATGGCCTCGTGTTCGAGACATGTTCACGCTGCAGCTGGTAGTCAGCAATAATTGCGACGTGCACCATAACGGATGGGCTCAGTTCATGGATCTCGGCCCCGCGGGCTCCACAACCGCCGGCACAGGGAGTCTGTCCGAGCACATCGCCATCGAGGAGTCGTGGTCACGACTGTCGGGCTCACGTCCCGGACGGAATAGCCGACGCCGTGGCAGCGCCAAGAGGGCTGCCCTCATCCAGTGCCTTCGCTGCCTCGCGCAACTCCAAGCGATGCACTAAAGTCGCCGACCCGTGGCCCCGTAGCTCAGATGGCCGATGCAGCGGTTTCGTGAGTCCAACAAGCGGGAGTTGGCTTGCTCAACGAGCGCGGGGCTGTGCGTGACACGGCCGTGCCGACCGGGAACCCAGGGACCCCCATGACACCCATGAGCCGCGCATGATCGGCAAGAGCATCGTCCACTACGAGATTCGCGAGAAGCTGGGCGCCGGCGGCATGGGTGAAGTCTGGCTCGCGAGCGACAGCAAGCTGGGCCGCGACGTGGCGCTCAAGGTACTGCCCGGGATCATGGCCTCCGACCCGGACCGCATGGCGCGCTTCAAGCGCGAGGCGCAAGTGCTGGCCTCGCTCAACCACCCGAACATCGGGGCGATCTACGGGCTTGAATCGGCCGAGGGCGTGCAGTGCCTGGTGCTGGAACTCGTGCGCGGCGAGACGCTGGCGGATCGCATCAGCCGCGGCGCGCTGCCGCCCGGCGAGGCGCTCGACGTCGCAAGGCAGATCGCCGACGCGATCGAGTCCGCGCACGACCAGGGCGTGCTGCATCGCGACTTGAAGCCCGGGAATGTCATGCTCACGCCCGATGGCACGGTCAAAGTGCTCGACTTCGGGTTGGCCAAGGCATTCGAGGGCGACGCCTCGGCCGAGAACCTGAATGTGTCGCCGACCATCACGGCGCGGAGCACGATGGCGGGCGTGATCCTCGGCACCGCCGGCTACATGAGCCCCGAGCAGGCGAAGGGCAAGCCGGTGGACCGGCGCGCCGACATCTGGGCTTTCGGCGTCGTGCTCTTCGAGATGCTCTCCGGCCGCCAGGCGTTCACCGGCGAGACGGCTTCCGAGGTGCTCGCGGCCGTGATGATGCGCGACCTCGAATGGAACGAGCTGCCGAAGGACCTGCCGGGGCCGATCTCGCGGTTGCTCCGGCGCTGCCTCGAGAAGGACCCGCGCCGGCGGCTGCGGGACATCGGCGAGGCGCGGCTGATGATCGAGGAGTACCTCGCGAACCCCGCCGCCGCCGAAGCCGCCGCGACGACGGGTACGGCGGCCGCGCTCCCGGCCCGCGCTTCGCGCTGGCCCTGGCTGGCGGCCGGCGCCTTCGCCGTGCTCACCGCACTTGTGGCGTGGTCGCCCTGGCGCTCGCCCGCGCCGCCGCCGCCCGTCATGGAGTTCGACGTGGAGCTCTCGCCCGAGCCCTTGTTCTCGGGTTACGGCGCCGCGGCGGTCCTCTCGCGCCGGGGAGACCGCATCGCGTTCGTCACCGAGGGCGAATCACGGACGATGTTCCTGAGGGAGCTGGCGGACCCGGTGCCAAAGCCGATCGCCGGCACCGAATTGGCGTACCACCAGTTCTTCTCGCCGGACGGCGATTGGATCGGCTTCTTCACCCGCAACGAGATGAAGAAGGTGTCGGTCCGCGGGGGCGCGCCCCTGATCGTAGCGGCGGTCGCGCTCAACCGCGGCGGCACGTGGACGGACGACGGGCGCATCGTCTACTCCCCAAACCCGAACAGCCCGCTGATGATCGTCCCCGAGTCGGGGGGGACGCCGAATGCGATCACGACACTGGATTCGACCGCCGGCGAGATCTCGCATCGCTGGCCGCACGTGATCCCCGGCAGGGGCGTGGTGCTGTTCACCGCGTTCGCCAACTCGCCGGGCCTCGCGAAGGGCCGGCTCGAACTGCTCGACTTGAAGACGGGCAAGCGCAAGGTGCTGCACCACGGAGGATCCAACCCGAGGTATGTCCCGACCGGGCACATCCTGTACGTGTACGAGCAGACGCTGTTCGCGCTGCCCTTCGACGTCAAGAAGCTCGAGGTCACCGGTACGCCGACGCCGCTGCTCGAGAAGCTGAGTGCTTCCGCCTCCGAGGGCGCGGCCCAGTACGACGTGTCGATGAACGGCACCATGATCGGAATGTTCGGCGAGGGCGAGCCGAACGCCCAGTCCGAGCTCGTTCGCATCTCGCTGAAAGGAGGCCCGGACCAGGTTCTTGTCGAACCCGCGACCCTCTCCGGGCCGGCGATCGCGCCCGACGGACGGCGCGTGGCGTATACGACCGGAACGTCCTCGGACGCCGACGTGTGGGTGCTCGACCTGATCCGCGGCACACGCACGCGCCTGACGTTCACCGAGGGCAAACCGGACTGGCACCCGGTCTGGTCCCCCGACGGGAAGTCTATCGCGTACTCGTCGGCGGGAGAGGGCGGAGGCGCCGGAAACCAATTGCACGCGAAAGCGGCGGATGGGTCCGGCGAGCAGAGGCGGCTGTCCAAGACGGCCAACATTCAGGCGCCCGAGCAGTGGACCCCGGACGGCTCGGCGCTCGTATTCGTGCAGAACGTCGCCGGAAACTGGGGAATCTGGAAAACCAGTTCGACCGAAGCCCAGGAGCATGAACTCCTACTCGACACGCCCGCCTACGAAGTCTCGCCCCGGCTTTCCCCGGACGGTCGCTGGATGGCCTACCAATCGTCCGAGTCGGGCCGGCCGGAAGTTTACGTGCGCCCGTTTCCCGGCCCCGGGGGCAAGTGGCAGCTCTCCACGCAGGGCGGAATCGAACCTCGCTGGCCGCGTCCCGGCAAAGAGGTCTACTACCGATGGGGCGACTCGCTGT
This sequence comes from uncultured bacterium, assembly GCA_964483945.1. GTDB lineage: Bacteria > Eisenbacteria > RBG-16-71-46 > RBG-16-71-46 > RBG-16-71-46 > JAIOPA01. The sequence continues at coordinate 756 of CAZADU010000603.1, read as the reverse complement.
ACTCCGTTGCGATCGTGCCCGGCGATGTCTCGATCGAAGCCGGCCGGCCGCGAGGCCGGGTGAAGATCCCGCCCGGGCCCTCGCCGCTCGTGGGCACCTACGACGTGATGCCCGACGGCAGCGCCATCATGGCGGTGCGGGATATCCAGCGGGACCGCGACGTCGCGCCGCGGCGGCGCGTCCACCTGACGCTCAACTGGTTCGAGCGTCTGCGGGCACTGGAGCCCGCGGCGAAGAAGTAGGCGGGGGGGCGATCCGCTAGTGTAGATTCCCGCGATGCCACTCACCCCCGGTACCCGGCTCGGCCCTTATGAGATCGTCGCCCCTCTCGGCGCGGGCGGCATGGGAGAGGTCTACCGCGCGCGCGATTCGCGCCTCGACCGCGTCGTCGCCATCAAGGTGCTGCCGGACGCGTTCGGCAGTGACCCGGAGCGCCTGGCGCGATTCGAGCGAGAAGCACGGCTGCTGGCGTCGCTGAACCACCCCAACATCGCGGTCCTGCATGGCCTGGAGTCCGAGGGCGCGCGCCGCTTCATCGCCATGGAGTTCGTGGACGGCGCCTCGCTGGCCGAACGCCTGCGCGCCGGCGCTCTACCCGTGGACGAAGCGCTCGACGTGGCGCGCCAGATCGCCGCGGCGATCGAAGCCGCGCACGAAGGCGGCATCGTCCATCGCGACTTGAAGCCGGGCAACGTGAAGGTCACGCCCGAGGGAATCGTGAAGGTGCTCGACTTCGGGCTCGCCAAGGGCGCCACC